>JAKSCJ010000154.1 GCA_022360675.1 Lysobacterales bacterium | reverse complement strand
GAATAACAAGGCATCGGGTGTGCCGACACGGCCATACAGCCAAATGCCGATGACCGGCATCAGCAATACCAGCAAAATCGCCAACTGCGGGCGGCGTTTTCTGGGTTCGGCGTCGAGTGCTTTGAGTTTGTCTTTGTATTCTTTTTTATCGATAAAGCCGTTGCGGAAGGCCTGCTCCAGGCTTTTACGACGGGGGCCAGTGGGGTCGCTTAATAGCGGCCAGGCCGGAATGAGTGCGGCAATCACAAAAACAATGATGGCCCAAATGAATAAGGTCGAGTTCATGATGGTGTCATTTTATTTTAGATTCAGCGGCAAAATGCCCCTAGTTGAAACGCTACGCTGTGCTGCTCGATGGTCATGATTCATGAATAGTGTTCACGGCGCAGTCGTTACACATTCGCGCTGAATGTGGCAATGAGTTTTGGAATCGTCAGATGAAGCGAAAAGGCCAATCAAAATGACTTGATTGGCCTTTCATGATGCCGACTATGTCTGCTCTTGGGCAGCGTCTCCCTGTGGACTGGTGTCGCTGCTTTCTTCGTCGAGTAATTGTTGCTGACGGCGGATGGCTTTAAATAAAACCCACAAGGCAATCAGCACCAACACGATGGGACCGAACCACAGTAAATAGGTGGCTGAGGTCACACGCGGACGATACAGAACGAAATCGCTGTAGCGGTTAACCAAGTAATCCTTAACTTCTTGGTCGTTCATGCCTTGGCGCATTAAATCCAATACTTCGCGGCGTAAATCCTGCGCTAACGGCGCATCGGAGTCGGCCAAGCTTTGGTTTTGACACACTAAACAGCGTAGTTCTTCCGATAAACCCTGGTGGCGTGTAGCTTCGTGGTCATCACTGAAAATTAATGGATCCACCGCCAACGCGGGCAGCGTGAAGACACACAGTAGCAGGGCAGCTAACCAGGGCATCAGACGGCGCGATGCAAATGTTGTGTTGTTATCCGTCATGAGCGTGCCTCGTTGATAAGCTCCAGAATCATAGGTTGTAAATCGTTACGCCAATCTTGCTCCGTCACCGGGCCAATGACCTTATGACGAATCACGCCTTGCGCGTCGATTAAGAAGGTTTCCGGCGCGCCATAAACACCAAAGTCGATGGCGACGGTGCCGTCTAAATCTTGCAGATTGGCGGTGTACGGATTGCCGAAGCGGCCCAACCAGCGAGTAGCCTCGCTGGGTTCATCTTTGTAGTTCAAGCCGTAGACCGGTACCAGCTCGGTGCGGGCGATGGCAGTGATCATCTCATGTTCCACCCGACATGCCGGACACCAGCTGGCCCATACATTCAAAATGAAGGGCTGACCGGTCAATTCTTCCGTACCCAGCATATTGCCTTCCTGCCCGAGCACAGACAGGTTGAACTCAGGAATTGGCTTGCCCACCAAAGGCGAAGGAATCACCTTTTTATTGGGGGCGTTGTACAAGCCAAAGATCAACAGCACGGTGAGGCCGAGAAAAATGGCAATAGGTACAAAACGTCTGGCCATTACAGGCTCTCCGCAGTGGCCAAGCCGGGCTCGGCTGCTTTCTTGTCAGATTTTATGGTGTCGTCGGCGGCGATCGACACTTGCTTGTAGCGGCGATCGGCTGCGGCAATAAAGCCACCCACCAACATGAAGATGGCACCCAACCAAATCCAGCGCACGAAGGGTTTCACGTAAATGCGTAAACTCCACGCGCCGTCGGCATCTAATGATTCACCCAAAGCCACGTACAAATCGCGACTTAAGCCAGGATCAATCGACGCTTCGGTCATGACCATACCGGTGGCCAGGTAGCGGCGCTTTTCGGGCTGTAACGTGGTGATATCGCGGCCGTCTTTGCTCACCACCACACTGCCTTGCTCGGCAATGAAGTTGGGGCCTTGGGCTGGTGCGGTACCGTCGAAGCGGAAGGAGTACTCGGCCAGTTGGGTCGACTCACCCGGCGCTAAGCGTAAATCACGCTCTAAGCCCGAGGTTTCTACTACGGAAACGCCGATCAAGTAAATACCGATACCCATATGCGCCAAAATCATGCCGATTTCAGAACGCGGCGGTAAGCGGCGGCGGCCTTTAATTTGGCGTACCAGATATAACAAGCTGCCCAGAATCAACCAAGTAGCACCGATCCAACCCATGACAGCGCGCACGCCCGAACCACCCAGCATCCACATGGCCAGCAGACCTAAGCCAATGCTGATTACAGCGGTGGGCAGGAGCTCTTTCTTCAGATGTGCCCAGGAGTCACTTTTCCAGCGGCTAAACGGACCAAAGGGAACGATCAGTACGATGGGTGCCATCAGCAGCGTGAATAACAGGCTGAAGTAGGGCGGGCCTACAGAAATTTTACCCAGGTTCAGGGCATCAGCAATCAGAGGATACAAGGTGCCCAGCAGAACCATGCCCAAAGCGCAGGCGAAGAAAACATTGTTGACCAGCAGCAGGGTTTCGCGCGATAGCCAGCCGAATGCGGTGCCGGTGGGCAGGCGCGGAGCACGGAAGGTGTACAGCAGCAAAGCGCCACCAACGACCACACCTAAGAAGATCAAAATGAAAATACCGCGTGTTGGATCGGCAGCGAAGGCATGGACTGAAGTCAGTACGCCCGAGCGTACCAAGAAGGTGCCCAGCAGACTCAGTGAGAACGACAGAATGGCCAGCAGCAAGGTCCAGTTAATGAACGCGCCACGTTTTTCGGTAACCGCCTGGGAGTGAATTAATGCGGTTCCCGCCAACCACGGCATGAATGAAGCATTTTCCACCGGATCCCAGAACCACCAGCCGCCCCAACCCAGCTCGTAGTAAGCCCACCAGCTGCCTAAAGCGATACCGGCGGTCAAAAAGCTCCACGCAGCCAGAGTCCAAGGGCGCGACCAACGCACCCATTGGCGATCAATTTTGCCTTCCAACAGCGCAGCGATGGCAAATGCAAAGGCGATGGCAAAGCCCACATAGCCGGTGTACAGCATGGGTGGATGAATGATCAAACCGGGATCTTGCAGCAGTGGGTTTAAATCGGAACCGTCAGCGGCGGCCGGTAACAGGCGGCCAAAAGGATTGGAAGTGAAGATGGTGAACAGCAAAAAGCCGGTGGACACCATACCAATCACTGCCAGTACACGGGCTCTGAAGGTGGGCGGCAAGCTGCGACTGAAAATCGTCACGGCCACGGCCCACATAGTCAGCATCAGTACCCACAGCAGCAATGAACCCTCGTGACCGCCCCAAACTGCGGAAATGCGGTAACCCAGTGGTAGCAATGAGTTACTTTGATGCGCCACGTAGCTGAGCGAAAAGTCGTTTTGAACAAACGCGATGGTCAGCAAAATAAATGCAGTAAACGTAAATAAAAACAGGCCCCAAGTCAGCGGTGTGGCGGTGCCCACCAAGGCTGAATCGCGGCGCTGTGCCCCCCATAGGGGCACAATCCCTAAACAAACTGCCAGCAATAAAGCGGCAATCAGGCAAAACTGTCCTAGCTCACCCAGCATGATTTAGACTCCTGGCTCGGTTGGCAGCTCGTGACCGGCTTCGCGTAATGCGTCGGCCACTTCTGGCGGCATGTAATTTTCATCGTGTTTGGCCAGTACTTGGGTGGCTTCAAACTTGCCATCGGGTCGCAAAATACCTGAGGCGATTACACCTTGGCCTTCGCGGAACAGATCGGGCAGGATGCCTTCGTAGAACACATCTTGCTCGGCATCGTTATCGGTAATAACGAAATGCACACCAAGGCTTTGGGTGTCGCGCTTCACGCTACCGGGCAATACCATGCCACCTAAGCGGAATTTAGTGCCAGCGGCCACTTGTTCTTCAGCCATTTTGGTGGGGGTGTAGAAGAATAATGCGTTGTCGCTTAAGGCATAAACCAACATGCCGGTGGCGGTACCTACGCCCAACAACACAAAAAGAACGGCGAAAAGGCGGCGTTTACGTGTCGGGGTCATGATGCTTTCTGCTCCTCGCGGCGCAAAGCCGCTTTTAACATGCGCTTAAGCTTGCGCTCCTTCAGTAAAGGTCCGATGGCTGTCCATAACAGAACCACCATGCTGATGCCGTAGGCGGCAAAAATAAAGGGTGCGTGATCTGGGTTGAATCCGGCGTTCATGATGCGACGACCTCGTTAATCCACTTCTTATGCCGATCTTGAACCAGTAACTCGGCACGGGTGCGAGTAAACAAGGTGGCGGCGAAAAACAGCTTGGTGGCAACCACCATCAACAGCAGCGGTGCAATCATGCTGGCATCGATGCTGGAAGGACCGGTCAGCTTGATGGTGCTGCCCTGATGTAGGGTGGTCCACCATTGTACGGAGTAGTGGATGATGGGAATGTTGACGACGCCGATAATGGCTAATAAACCGGCGGCACGGGCCGCTTGGCGTTTGTCTTCAATAGCTTGGTATAGCGCGATCACACCAATGTACAAAAACAGCAGAATTAATTCTGAGGTCATTCGACCGTCCCACTGCCAGTAGGTACCCCAGGTTGGACGGCCCCATAAACTGCCGGTGGACAGGGTGATGGCGGTGAAGGCGGCGCCGATGGGCGCGCAGGCCATAGCCATGATCTCGGTGGTGCGAATGCGCCAAACCAAGGCAACCAGCGACAACAAAGCCATAACGCCGAAGATCATCATCGACATCCAGGCGCTGGGTACGTGAATAAAGATAATGCGGTAGCTGTCACCTTGCAGGTAATCGGTGGGCACGACAAATAAGCCCATAAACAAGGCGGGCAATGCCGTGATGATGGTACCTGCCCACAGCCAACGTTCCCAGCGCGTACTACGACGATAAAACCAAGGCGCTGAGCCCCATTGATGAAACCAAGCTTTAAATTTCTTCCACATGGTGATCCCGACCGCTATATGTCTAATAAACCATCCGTATATTGTCCCACACTCGTGCATGCAACGTGGATGGCGCCTTTCTTAAGAAGGCAAATTTTAGCGATAGAGTACTGATCCGGGCGCTTCTGTAGTGCCCGCTGCCGTACAGCAGGGTGTGTTGATCGAGACAAAGTGTCTGATAACCAGCGTTTTGCCGGTCCCCCTTGGATCAGACTAAACCGCCCCCCTAAAGCGTGATGTCCCCTTAGAGCCCCCTTTGGCTCATAGGTTCAAGAACATTAACGATTTTCTAAGCTTTTTTTACCGCTTAAGGCTGCAAAGCTTTGCGTTCGCTGCTCGCTAGTCTAAACGTAACGGTATGTCTTTGCCCAGTCGCAAGGCAGTTTAATCAGTACCTAATGGGTTTTTATTGATCACAGTCTTGTTTACGTTCGTTTCACTCGGCCGGTTTTGAGGTGGTGAGTGCAGGCGGGATTGGGCGTTCCTGACTGGATCAGGAACGCCTACAAAGCCGTTGAGCAGGCTGGAGACTAATTGCTGAGGCTGATGCGTAGCGCGGCGGCCACGGCAAATGGTGTGAGGCTGAGCCCGATGAGTGACAAAGCCGCCAGCAGTAACAGCTGTGAGCTTGCCGGTAAGCCTTCGGCTGCGGTGGTTACCGCGGATGTTGCCAGAATCAATAAAGGCACATACCAGGGTAGTACCAGCATCGACACCAAAAAGCCGCTGCGACGAGCTGCCAAAGCCAATGCCGCACCGGTAGCGCCCAGGGCGCTGAGCAACGGCCCGCCCAATGCGAGCGAAACCACTAACACGCCAATCACGGGTGTTTCGAGATTTAATAATAGACCCAACAGCGGTGCCAGCAGCAATAGTGGTAAGCCGCTAATCAGCCAATGCGCCAAAATTCGTGAGAACGACAACAAAAACAGCGGCGTGTCGCTGAGCAGCCATTGTTCCAAGGTGCCGTCTTCGGCGTCGCTGCGGAACAATGGATCTAAAGTGAGCAGGCCCGATAACAAGGTGGCAATCCAGATCAAACCCGGCGCGATCTTGGCGATGATCTTCGGTTCTGGCGTCATGCCCAGTGGGAACATGCTCACCACCAATAAGGCAAACCATACCGGCCACAGCATTTCTTGGTAGCGGCGTGCGGCGAGGAGTAAATCACGGCGTAATAAAGCCCACGCACCGGTAATCATGCGGCTTCCTCCTCGTCTTCGTCGTAGACATTTAAGCGAGGCGCATTTTGCGGTAAGCGCAGTTCACGCAACACCGGAACCCCTTTGGGAGTGCGGCCGTGGGCGGCCAGAATGATGGCACCACCGTTGTTGGCGTGGTGTGCCAAAGCAGCATCGACCTGCTGGCAGCCTTCCACATCCAAATTGGAGTAGGGTTCGTCCAATAACCACAGTTGGCGTTGACTTAAGAACAAGCGCGATAGAGCGACACGGCGGCGCTGACCGGCCGACATGGAGCCCACTTGTTTATCCGCCAGGTATTCAGCGTCAAATGCTTTCAAAGCCCCCAGCCAATCGCGGCCGGGTAGATCGTACATGGCGGCGTAGAAACGCAGGTTCTCGGCGGCGGTAAGATCGAGCTTCATCCCTAGATTATGGCCAACAAAGCACAAAGGCACATGCTTAAGCTTGCCTTCCGACGGCCGTAAAATGCCGGCCAGCAGTTTTAATAAGGTGGTTTTACCTGCGCCGTTGACCCCGGTAATGAGTACGGTTTCGTTTTCGGAAACTTGTAGATTCACGCAGCCAAAAACAGGTGCCAGTTGGCGCTCGAAGACCACGCCCGTGGCTTCGAGTAAGAATTCTTGCCCCGGTGCGGCGGGTTCGCTGCCGGTGGCGGCAGGTTGAATACCCGATGATGGTCCATGTGTGGACTCTTGCTGTGTTGTAGCGGTCAAAATCCCTCCCCCTGGGTTTGGCTGCTCCCCCTAGGAACCAACAGCCCCATAGTGATGATGGCACGGCTCGCTATGGCCGCGCGGCTGAGTATAACCAGCCAGTGCAGGCTTGGCGATGGATCAGCTCAATTTTCTCCCCTGCTAAGGACCATTGCCAAGCAACAAAATTCCACCGACCACATGCCCACCATAAAATTATCCGACCCAACGGCAATCGTGTGGAAGTTTCAGTGATTGTGCTGCAACTGATAAACGCGGGTGTTCGCGCCAAAAGGTAATGACGGCCGTACATGATGCGCTGCTCTGTACACCTTGAATAACGGCTAATTGCTGGTAGCGCGCACACCAAGTGGCAATTTCGGTAACGGGTAATGGGCAAACCAAATAACCCAGCTCGTCGGGCCAAGTTGGTGCCTTGCTTGATTTTGGAGACTGGCTACAAGCCCGCGCACGGCTGGTAAACCCGGATAATGCGCGAGTTTGAATGTCTTGGTACAGTGCACGGCGGCGCTGCCGATTCTCGTCCTCAGACCATATTAAAGAACCGGGGTTATCGGCGGTCAGCACGATCCAGGGCAATAACTCGCATAGCGCATCGGGTAATGGTGAGCCATCCACCTTGATGCAGTGGCGATCGGGGCCCACATTGATCCAGTACTCGGTGTTCCGGTAGGCCAAAATCAGGGCATCCAATTCGGCCGCCGACAATAATGCCGGCAATAATGATCTAGCCATAAACGATGATCAGCCTGTAGGCGGTGTGTTATCGCCGTGGTCGTTGTTGACGCTAGTAAAAATCAAAATATTCAACTTATGCAATCTGCATGGAGTGTGGTGCGATCATGACGAAAGAGGATTTGATGGTTATCGGGGCAGGTTCCGGCGGTGTTCGTGCGGCGCGTATCGCTGCCAGCCATGGGGCCAAAGTGGCCATCTGTGAAGAAAGCCGCGTGGGTGGCACCTGTGTGATTCGTGGTTGCGTGCCTAAAAAACTACTCAGCTACGCCGCCCATTTCCATGAAGACTTTGAAGATGCCCGCGGTTTCGGTTGGGAAATCGAAACGCCGCGCCACGACTGGTCGCGCTTGATCGCCAATAAAGACCAAGAGATCGATCGCTTAAACGGCATCTACATTAAATTATTGCAGAACTCCGGCGTTCAGTTGCTCAACGGTCGAGGCCGTATTGTTGATGCCAACACCGTGATGGTGGGTGATGAGAAAATTCACGCCGAGCGTATTTTGATTGCTGTAGGTGGCCGCCCGTTCAAACCCGATGTCCCCGGTGCCGATCTGGCCATCACCTCCGACGAAGCCTTCCACCTGGAGCAGCTACCTGAGCGTATCTTGGTGGTGGGCGGCGGCTATATTGCTGTGGAATTTGCCTCCATCTTCAACGGCTTGGGCGTGCAGGTGGATTTATTGTATCGCGGCGATTTAATCCTGCGCGGTTTCGACGATGATATGCGCCGCCAAGCCGAGGAAGAGCTGACAAGCAAAGGCATAAATATCATCCACGAACAAACCGTTAGCCGTATCGACGGTGAGTCTGGTGAGCTGAAAGTCAGCCTCAGCGGTGGTGATGTTCACGATTACGGTCAAGTGATGTATGCCACAGGCCGCAGCCCCTATACCTGGGATTTAGGTCTGGAAAATGCTGGAGTCAAACTGGCTGAAAATGGTTCGATTCCGGTGAGCGACGATTCCCAAACCAATGTGCCCTCAATCTACGCGGTGGGCGACGTGACCGATCGTATCAACCTGACCCCGGTAGCCTTGATGGAAGGCCATGCCTTGGCCGACTCGCTGTTTGGTGGTAACCCACGTTTACCCAACCACGACGCAGTGCCCGCTGCTGTCTTCATGCATCCGCCCATCAGCACCGTGGGTTTGACCCAGGACGAGGCGCTGGCCAAATATCCGAAACTGCGTGTTTATCGCTCGCGCTTCCGAGCCTTGAAGCACACTTTATCGGGACGTCAGGAATTCACCGTGATGAAGCTGATTGTGGACGATGCCAGCGACCGAGTAGTGGGTATTCACGTGATTGGTGTGGATGCCGCTGAAATTGTTCAGGGATTTGCCGTGGCGGTAAAAGCTGGTCTGACCAAGGCCGATTTCGACAGCACTGTGGGTATCCATCCCACCTCAGCCGAAGAATTGGTGACTATGCGCACCGCAGAGGTAGTTGAAGCCTAAGTTTACTGCGTTAAAACCAGCCTTTTTAGTACTGACACAATTAACGCGGCTTGATCGTTCACTGTCGGTAACGATCTTCTGTAGCAATCAGGGCCTGAGCGGGTTTCAGGCCCTTTTGGCTGTTTATTCCCCTTGTATCTCGCTTCTTTTCCCCACACCTGTAGCCGCTTTTGCCATAGCAAATGCATGAAAATTACGCTTTTCTGGGTCTGCAAATAGAGATATGGGCTTCAGGTGCTTCGCTGGTTTTGTTGGTAGCGGGCCAACACGTATCGTAGTGAGGCAATGCCGTCTATTGGTCTAGATCTTCGCGTACGCTTAAGTATCGCTTTGTTATGATCGCGCGTATTGTGAAAAAACTAAGGTGCGAGTTGCCAATAAGCTAAGCAGTGGCCACTGACGCTCGTACTCTAACAATCAGTATTACGGATCGATACTGCGACTTGAAGAAATCGGACTCCGTCTAACCAATTATTCAATGAGGTAGGTCATAGTGGCAAAGCAACGAGTTCTGCGGTCACCGTTCCTGCAGTCATTAGTTAAGGGGGAACTGATGCACAACAAAACTCAGCCAACGCGTCCATCCCACATTAAGCAATCGGCAATAGCACTCGGTATTGCGGGGGCGGCAGCGCTTTTTACCCTGGCAAGCAGTGCGCCGCTGTGGGCTGCGCAAACCCAATTAGAAGCACCTAAAAGTGGCCTGTGGATTGTGGAGCTTGAGCTATCATCTATGATGCAAACCCTGAATAGCCAGGGGCAATCGATGGCTCAGTCAGATCGCAGCGCACCATCGTTTAAGCAACAGCTCGCTTTGGTGGAAGATCAAGTGGAGCAACAACGTGAGTTGTTAGCTCAAAGCATGGCGATGGAGTTAACGCCCAGGCATAGCTACCGAGTGGGTATGACGGGCTTTGCCGCTGCCATGAGCGCGGCGGATGCAGAATTACTGCGCCAACAACCCGGTGTAAAGGCAGTTTATCCCGATGTGGAATACGTTCCTTTACTCGACTCAGGCCCAGCTTGGATTGGTGCCCCCGGCATTTGGAATGGCCCTGCGGGTTCAAACAGCGAGGGCGAAGGCGTGGTCGTGGGGGTGATTGATGGTGGCATCAATTGGGACCACCCATTTTTCAGTGCGACAGGTGCCGATGGCTTTACCCATACCAATCCACGTGGACAAACTTTCGGTTTGTGCAGTAATCCGGCTGTGGCTTGTAATAACAAGCTGATCGGCGTTTACGACTTCACCAACGAAGGCAGTAACGGCCGTAGTATTACTAACCACGGCAGCCATGTAGCGAGTATTGCTGCGGGTAACCGCCTCGCCTTAAGTTTGCCGCTGCCTAGTGGTAACACTACGTTTACTTTGTCGGGTGTGGCTCCCCATGCCAATGTGATTTCCTACAAAGTGTGTGAGTCCACTAGCAATAACACGGCAGGATCGTGTAGCGGTGCTGCGATCTTAAATGCCATCGAACAGGCGGTGTTGGATCGCGTAGATGTCATTAATATTTCCTTAGGCACCACGGCGCCGCTTTTTGAATTACCTTGGCGTTTGCCCATTCCTAATGCGGAGTTAAGTGCTCGCGAGGCCGGTGTTGTAGTGGCGGTGGCTGCTGGTAATTTAGGCCCGCAAGAGCGTACGGTATCTTCATCGGGCCACTCTCCTTGGGTGATTACAGCGGGTAACAGCACGCATAATCGAATTATCGGACAAACCGTCACTGACCTCAGTGGTGGTGCCACTACGCCGCCGCCAGACTTAGTTGGTGCGGGCAATACCGAGGGCAGCAGCGAGCGCCGCATTGTGCACGCGCGTGATTTTGGCTTTGCTCTGTGTGGTGTTGGTCCGGCTGAACTGCGTTCGGGCTGTAATGGTGGTAACGATGCCATTACTGGCGCGAGCAATCCCTTTGCGCCGAACACCTTCAATGGTGAAATTGTGGTGTGCGACCGTGGCGAGTACGGACGTGTAGAAAAAGGCTTCAATGTGCTCGCAGCGGGTGCTGGTGGCATGATTTTGGCCAACACCGAAGAGCAGGGTAGAGATACCACCTCTGATGCCCACTGCTTGCCTGCGGTGCATGTAGATTCCGAACAAGGCGATGCCTTACGGACTTGGCTGGCCTCTGGCGATGGTCACCGCGGCCGTATTACCGCCACGAACCGGGTGCTAGACGACGGTCTTGCCGATCAAATTGTATCCAGCAGTAGCCGTGGCCCTAATCCAGAAATTCCTGGAGTGGTGAAACCCAATCTGATGGCGCCTGGTGCCAATATTCTGGGTGCCAGTGCTGATGCCAACGCGGTGGCCTTTTTAACCGGTACTTCCATGGCCAGTCCCCATGTGGCGGGTTCGGCCGCGTTGCTATTAGGTGTAAACCCCAGTTGGACACCGGCCCATGTGCAGTCCACCTTGGTCAGCACCGCTCGCCATAATGTGATTTTTGATGGTGATGAGGCTGCACCCATTAATAGCCGCGGTGCGGGTTTGGCTCAACCCACTAATGCCTTAAATGCGGGCTTGTATCTGAACATCAGCGCGAATGATTTTCGGGCAGCAAACCCCGCCAATAATGGTGATCCAAGACAATTAAACTTGGCTTTGATGCAAGACCCCAATTGTATGGAGCGTTGTAGCTTCACAAGGCGAGTCACGGATCTCCAAGGTGGCGGAAGCTGGCAGGTTACGGTGGAAGGCGAATTACCGTTAACCGTAACACCCAGCCAGTTCACCTTATCGGCTGGTCAAAGCCAGGTGCTTACCATTACCGCCGATGTCACCGATCCAAGCTTATTAGGGCGCTGGGTCGACGGTGCGGTCGTACTGCGTAGCCCGGGCGCGCCCGAGCAGCGCTTGCAAGCCACCGTATTGGCCAGTGGCGGTGCATTACCCACCAGCGGCGAAATTACCACCACCGAAACCCGTGGGCGAGTTGCTGTTGAACTCAGTGGCTTGGCGGAAATTACCCTGGGTAATTGGGATGCGGGTAGTTTGGTGCCGGGTGTATTGTCCCAGTTCAGTAATATCAGCCAAGACCCGAGCCGTACCGATCCGTTTGATTCACCAGCAGGAACGGCATTGCAGTTTATCGATGTGCCAGCCGATACGGCTTTCTTATTGGTTCGTGTTAATCAAGCCAGTGCCAGCGATATTGATTTATTTGTTGGTTTAGATAGCAATGGTAACCGTGCACCATCAGGTGGCGAGCAACTTTGTTCCAGCACCACCTCAGGCGTTGTGGAGCAGTGCATGCTGCTGAATCCAGAGCCTGGAACCTACTGGGCGGTTTATCAAAACTTCAGCTCGGGTACGAACTCCACCAGCTCTATCTCCACCGAGTACGCGGTGGCTGCGAAGCAAAACAGCGGTAATTTCTTCGTGAATGGCCCCGGTGTGGTGGCTGCGGGCGATAACTTTAGCTTAGATCTCGCTTGGGACGATGGCCGTATCCAAAACAATTCTTCGTGGTGGGGGGCGTTAACCCTGGGTACCGATAACAATAACCCCGGTAATATCGGTATCTTGCCCATTCGTATATTACGTAGCGGGCGCGACACCAACCGCAGCTTGCCATTATTTAATCAACAGGCACGTTCTGTAGTTGTGGCAGCTAACGATGAGTACGATCGAATGTTTATCGACGTACCGCCGGGCGCGCAAAGCTTAACGGTAACTTTATCTGAGGCCGGGCTCACCGCTCGCGGCGCTTTAGATTTGGCCCCCGTTGCCTTCGACAACGCGTTTGCTGAAGAACCCTTTGCGGCAGTCGCGCCGGCTGAGCGCTTGATGTCGCGCAACATCAGCAATGGTGGTGTCACTCTTAATGTTGCGGGGGCGAGCCTTATCCCCGGGCGTTGGTATGTGATCCCGCGTAATACCGGTGGCAGCGAGTTTAATGTTCGTGTTGAAGCCAATGTTGTGATGGGCGATGCAGGTTTTGTTCCCGAGCGAAATAGCTTTGGTCCGATCAACCGAAACATTTCCCAAGGTGTGGAATTTAATCGGGTCGGTAATAGCTTTGGCGCTGCATTCTTTACCTATGAAGAAAACGGTGCGCCGGTGACTTATTTAGGTGCTGGTAGCTTGGCGAATGGCCAAAGCTTATTGCCCCATGGTCCGTTGAATGCCTTTGTGGGTATTCCCGGAGCCCAAGAAGGCATGCCGGTGGGTTATATCGGCCTCACCTTTATTGGCCCGCAAGAAGCCATTTTAAGTTACGACTTACTCGGTGAGTCGGGTTCAGAGCGGCTGGGTACGATCGCCCAACTCAGTTGTCCGCAGCGCAATGGTCAGTTACTTAATGTGACAGGGCACTGGACACCGCAAACCGCAGGCGGCGGTGGCACCGCGTTATTAGTGAACGAAAATAACCAGGCCTATGTCTTTTATTTCTTCGATCAACAAGGTCGCCAGCGTTGGTTGTTAGCCAACTCACCCGATAACTTCACCACCAATGCTGAAGCAACGGCACGTCAGTTCCGTGGTTATTGCCCCACTTGCGCGCCCACATCTACAGGCCAAGATATTGTGGGTACGGTTACTCATAGCTTTATCAATGATGTTGAAGGTCAGCAGGTTGTGAATGTTAACCTGGTACAGCCACTCAATGGCTCAGTGCAATTAAACCGGGCCTTGTTCAAGTTAACCGACCCCAATGTTTGTCAATAGCGAGCGGTAGCTATAGCAAACAGATAACGAATAAAACCTACAGGCTGTTTTAAGTTAAGCACGAGCTGTGTTTCAGTTCGTGCTCTTAATAGGCAGTATCGCTGAAGCGCTGGTTATACCAGCGCTTTTTTGTGCTTAATGGTTTGTAATCTGAGGCTTCGCGAGTAGCCTTACAAAGGTATCAACGTTGAGTTATTGATGTATTAAACGTAATTTGACCTGACACCTTTTACTGTCGGTTTTTTAACCACGTATAGATTCGGTCTTTATCAACGCTTCAGTATAAATTTCATCTTAAGAGTGAGAGATTCTTCACGTCGGCATCACTTATTTATTGTCGGTACGAACGATATTGTGTCTTATTTCGTACTCGGCATGAGTGTTTGTGTAAATTTAACTTGGTGAGCAAAATCGTAGCGATTAATAACTAAACATAGGGAAATAAAAAGGGACATGTTAGTGAATGGGTATCTATAGCTAACGACTCCATAGCTGATGATATTTAGTGACCACATGTCATGAAAAATACAAATTGATTCGAGAAGATGTGTACTTAAAGTTAATCTTAATTAAGCATGTAATATAAATTGAGTAAGATTAAAAGAGAGTGGGTAAAAACGAAGTAAGTAGTGCCGTACGGTGATAATAAAACAACGGAAGGATTTGGCATTTATGCCTTAACGGAAGGCAATAAGCGTTGAGAGCTAAGTTTGAAGTGATCGAAAAAAAGCCGGGCAGCTCCTAGGGGTTGCCCGGTCTTTTTTTGTGCCAATACTATTGCTGCGAATGGCTAAGTACCACACGATAACGGGCTTTGCCGCTTTCTAAATGTGCTAATGCTTGGTTGACCTCTTCAAAGGCAAAAGTCTCGGTGATGGCCTGAATATTATGTTGAGCCGCAAACTCCAACATCTTACGGATATTCTCGGGGCTGCCCACGGGCGAGCCTGAAACATCGCGCTGGGCCATGATCAACGAAAACGCACCGAGTTCAATGGGTTCTAAAGTGGCACCCAAGAAGTGGAAGCGGCCGCGTGGCTTTAAGGTATTAACGTAAGCTTCCCAGTCCAGCTTCACGTTGACCGTCGACATCACCATATCGAAACGACCAGCAGCAGCGGCTAGAGCTTCAGGGTCGCGCGTGTTTAAGGTGTGGTGCGCGCCCATATCCATGGCTTCTTGTTTCTTGGATTCGCTGGTAGTGAAAGCGGTGACTTCACAACCCCAGGCTTTCAAGAATTGAATGGCTAAATGGCCGAGACCACCAATGCCAATCACAGCTACATGATCGGTGGGTTTGACTTGATATTGAATTAAAGGATTAAACACCGTGATGCCACCACAAAACAGTGGTGCAGCAGCGGCAGGATCTAAAGCATCGGGCACGGGCACCACACTGGCTGCCTGGGCACGTACTTGCTCGGCGAAGCCACCGTGATGACTCACAATAGTGCCGGTAGAGTTGCCGCATAAATTGTGATCGCCGCTCATGCATTGATTACAACTCATACAGTAACCGGCGTGCCAACCTAAGCCCACACGTTGGCCCACTTGTAAGTGCGTTACGCCGGGGCCAACGGCGGCAATAATACCCACCACTTCGTGACCGGGTACAAAGGGAAATTCACTCAAGCCCCAGTCATTATTCAGCATGCTCAGATCACTGTGGCAAATACCACAATGCTCCACATTAATTTCTACCTCGTCGTGGGCCAGCGGACCTGGGTCGTACTCGAAGGGCTTGAGTTCGCCGCCGGCTTCGGTGGCGGCATAGGCTTTAATCATAGTTCCTTTCCTGAATCTCGTTGGTGTAAACACAATCAATAACGAATGAAAGTGTGAATATTTTCAACGGTGACTATCTTCACCGATACCAGCGGCACTTGCTTGTGCTGAACTGCAGTTTTATTGCCTGTATCTGCATGCAGTTTGGCACGAGGCTGCGTGTTGATGCTGGCCAGATTCGGACATTAGGTTTGCG
>JAKSCJ010000133.1 GCA_022360675.1 Lysobacterales bacterium | reverse complement strand
TTACTGGTGGTTTGGACGGGTGGCCCGGCCAATGATCTGAATCGCCCTACAACCGTGCCTTACTACGATAGTGGTTTGTATGTCATCAACAACAGCCAGCCCGTATCGCATAAAAATCAGCTCGTGTTGATCAAAAACGACCCTAACTACAACGAGGCTTGGCCACGCGCAGTGGTACCTTACAGTGCCGTTCATGGTGTAGCTGAACCCGCCAGTCACGATAACTTACCCAATGATGGCAGCCTGCATACAGAGTTACCGGCAGGAACACCTTATGGCTTAGTCGGTGCCAGCAGCTTGTACAAACGCGAAAGTTTTCCTAGCCGTGGCTATGGGGCATTTGACGGCTTAGATCCCTTTAATACTGCGCAAAACTTCCCCAGCTCTAATTGGGTTATCCAAGGGGCGGATGCAGGTAAATACGATAATAGCGATATCTGGGCAGTGCGGATTGTTGCGATGGAACCTAATACCGATCGACGCTATGGCCCCCGTGCTACGGAACTAGATGGCACCGATTTCCACAACCACGCCAACGAACGCTTACGGATTTTAGGGGAAATTCCAGTGCGCAAATTTGATGCCCAAGGTCAACCTATTTTGGACCCTGAAGGCAATCCCGATACCAGCTTCTTAGCCAAGATCCCCGCCGACACACCATTCACTTTCCAAACGCTAGACCGTAATGGCATGGTGTTAAATATGTCGCAAACTTGGCACCAAGTACGCCCTGGCGAAATACGCGCCGACTGCGGCGGCTGCCATGCACATAGCCAACTACCATTAGCCTTTGAGCAAACCGCCGCCAGTAAAGCCGACTACACCATCTTCGATTTATCCAAAACTACACCATTAATCACCCCTGGAAGCGGCGGTGATCCTGGCTTGGATGAGCCTGCGGTCAGTCTGACGAATGTAGAGTTCCTGCGCGATATCCGCCCGATATTGCAGCGCAGCTGCGTTTCCTGCCACAGCGGCGAAGAACCTGCCGGGCAATTGAGTTTCGACGATCTTGACTTATACAATGGAATACCGGGCGACTACAAACGCCTAGCAGAAGACGTTACAGCACGCTGGGGCTATCCGCCAGTCATCCCCAATATCCGTTGGCGGCAAACGAATGCTAGCCGCTACATCCGCCGATTCCAAAGCCGCCGCAGTTTACTAATGTGGAAACTCTTCGGCCAGCGCTTGGATGGTTGGAGCAATGACGACCACCCCACTGAAAGCGTACCCGGAGATGCCAGCACCCTACCGCCGGGCGCATCCACTGATCTCGCTGATTTAGATTTTACCGGCACCATCATGCCGCCCCCAGATAGTGGGGTGCCGCCGTTAAGCGACGCCGAAAAAATACTATTTGCACGTTGGATTGACCTAGGCGCACCCATCGATACCGCCGGTATACGAGGTAATCCCGGTTTGGGTTGGTTCTTAGATGAACAACGCCCGGCGCTCACCATAAGTGAGCCACGACCCAACACCAATGAGCTAGCGCCGCAGCGTATTCGCTTCGCTTATGCCGATGCCTATACTGGTATTAATGCAGATACCTTATCGGTACGTGCATCCTTCCCCGTACAAGGTCGCCCGGCAAATACTGAGCTGCGCGATTTAGCCGTATCGGTAGGTGACGGTATTTTCGAAATTTCGCTGGAAGATGCCTTCCAAAGTGCTGTAGAAGAGGCCCATATCTGGATTGAGATTGCCGATCAGCAAGGCAATATCACCCGCATAGACCGCCGCTTCTCCAGTCCGCCCAGCACAGTATTTTTCATCGATAGTTTCGAAGCCAGATAACCTTAAAACGCACCGTGCACTTCGTCGTCAAAGCCGGAGTGCACGGTTCTCTAGATGGATTTTGCCTCGTTGAAACGAGCCTTAACTTTGCTTTTCCGCAAATGCTTTAAACTGTTGCATAAACTCACAGCTTTGCTTTTTAAAGGCTCCGGGCATAAGCCAGCCCATGAGGCGCATCATACCTTTGAATTGAAACTCGGTTTCCAACACCCATTGCGTGCGATCATTGGGCAAGGGGACAAAGCGATTAATCACCGTATTAAACACCCCTTTCGCTTCATAGGTGCCGGCAAATACCTCAGGTAAATTACGTTCGGTAATGGTCTCAATCATTTCAATTTCACGCTTACCCATCTGATAGCGCAAACGTGAGCGCGCACCCGCCTCTCCAGGCACCCCACTAATCGCATCGAAGCTCACTAAACCGGGTTGCCAATGTTTTAAGTTATCAGGATTATCAAACAGCTCAATGACTCGAGTGCGGGGAAGATCGATTTCGATATCAACAGAATATTTCACAATGCAACCTCACTCATGGATCACGCAAACCATGCGGCTGGCGAGCCAACCGTTGCGCTAACTACTCACCACGGCAAGCTGAAACCTGCCGGCCAAATCGCACTGCTGGTATCAAACCAAGATACTTTGGCGGCCAGCTAAACTCGCCGCTTTTCATTATGAAATCTACAGTCATACCCAAAGCTTAATGCCTGGGCACTGAAACAAGTTCAAGAGTTTAAGGTGTGTGTTATTAAGGTTGAACTGAGCGTTGATCCAACCAATGCTGTGTGAGCAACACATCGTCAGCTTCAAAGCCCGTCACAAACACCACCTCTGCATTATCAAAACGCATTAAATCGTCGTTGTCTACATCGTCGTCTAAATCTAAGTCGGCGGCCAGATTATAAGCATCATCTTCCACACTTAAACCTAACTGTTGTACCAGTAAAGCACGATCATTGGCATCGACACTGCCGTTGCCATCGATATCACCAGGAGCTAAAGGAACCTCACGCACCGCGCGGTAACGAAACATATTTTGGTTCTGCGAACCCAAAGGTGCGCGGGTTTGTAATAAAAATACCGCTTCAAATTCGTTGATCGATAAAAAGCGCACTACACCAATGAGGTTTTGTTGCAAGCTCAGTGAGGAACCTGGATAAGAAGCAAAGCGCGGATCAGAAGGCTCGGGCACAATCCGACGAAACACAATGGTTTTACCGTTTTCGTAAACCCCTTGGAAAAAACCGCCGCCTGGATCGGTTAAACGTAAAGTGTTGCCACTGTTGACCAGACTCAACGCCTCTTCGCCCAAGGCCGTAACCGTGCCAAACTCTGGATCAACACGTTCGCGTTGATTGATCCAACTGCCAGCAAACAGCGCATTTGCTGGCCGCGCATCTTGCAACATTAAGGGGAAATCGGGCCCAGTAAAGGGCGCTCGATTACACACAAACGTAAAACCCGTACCGCCAATATTCGGGTTAATTACATAGCGATCGGGCTCGCTGAAGCTACCGCCCCCAATACCATTATCTAAAGTGATGACCCCATCTGGGGTAATCGTTGCGCTAAAACCGCCGTTAAAAATATCTGCCATACGAAAGCGGTTGGTGCCGGCAATCGGAAACGTTTGGAACCATTCGGTGCCCGGAAATCCACCCGAGAACCGATTAAAAAACATGCCATTGGGATTAATGTCATTGCTGCCCGCAATGTCGCCATTAACGTTGTTAGCGCGCGTACTTACGCTGGCATGTAAAGCGCTGCTTTGAAGCACTAAGGCCAGGCCCAAAGTGCTTAACGAAAAAACGGTTGTTTTCATGCTGTGCTATCCGTGTGCTGTATCGTGTGTGGGCCCTTTGTAAGACCTGTTTACTGACCAACGCTTACAAGCTTTAGGCCATGATTTAATTCGAAATTTATAGGTAGCAGGCAGCCGAAACTATCCCGCCTTGCATTAACCAATACAGCATCACTAAGCAAATAACGTTAAAGAGCACCACCACCTATGGTGATCACCTCAAAATGTCACTAAAAAACCAGATTCAAGAGTTGAGAACTTTCCGCAACAACTGAGACAGTTTGGTTATCTTTGATCGTCTAAATTAGATTAAGAGCGTACACGATAAATTATTCGTTAAATCCGCTCGGTCGTTGAATTTCTTATCACTTTTTACTGTGCAAACAAACAGCATTCGGCTATGCCCAAGCGGGCAATCCTTGTTTATTGCCATATTGTGCAATCAGGATATGCGATATTACTACAAGCGGTAATTCGTCAATCCGCATTTATGTAAGGTTTTTCGCCGTATTTGTGCCGTCGGTATCAAAACCGCACAGGCACAACGGGACAGGAAAACCCCAGCGCCAAGACGGCGCGCTTTTGCATCACTGATTAAGGAGAAATCGAGTGACACGTTCAGCTTTGTATCTCGCATTGGCCTCTGCATTACTGGCCAGCACAGCTCACGCCAGTAATGGTCCGGTTCCAAAACAACTGTCCGGCCCGCCGTCTGAGTTTGCCGCCATGAGCGAAGCCAACCCGGCCGCCAGTGCGATCACCTCAAAGTCAGCATTAATTCCCGTGCAACTGAGCCAAAATCGCCAAGGTTTGTGGCAATGGCGTGGCCAGTTACCGGTCGAAAACGGTGACTTCCGCTTTGTTGCCTTCACCGGTGCTGGTGAAGATTGGCAAGTTAATATGCAAGCGCCCTTCGCCGCCCGCGGCCAAAGCGCTGCCAGCTTAGCGACGGAAACCCAAGAAACCCTATACGGTATGGATAACAATGAATATCCCGCCGATTACTACGGTTTCAACGATCTGCGCACCGGCAATTGGACGTTAGAAGTTAACGCCGCCAGCGACTCACAAACCGAAGGCTTTGTGCTGATCAACAGCGAAAGCCAACATCGCCTGCGCGCATATCAGAGCAACCGCGATCAATTCGTGGGCGAGCGCATTAGCTTTGTCGCTTACGGCTTCACCAATAGCCTGTTCGCGCAAAAAGGTGGCGTACCGGCGGCCAATGCCGAATTAGTTAACGAAGCACACTTAGCCATCACCAGCCCCAGCGGTGAGCACTTCACCGAAGCCATGTACGATGACGGCTTACACGGCGACGGTAAAGCGGGCGATGGTATTTACGGCGGTGATTTCCTCGCCTCTGAGCTGGGGAACTACAATGCGCAAGTGGTTGCCAGTGGCGTAACGCCCCAGGGCACTCCGTTTTTCCGCACCACCGAGCATCTAGTACCGGTTATCGACAATCCGGTTACTTTGGCTTCTAATTTTGCCACCAGCTATGTGGTGGACGAACAGCGCATGATGGTGAATCTGGCCATCGATGGTGCCAAAGCCGATAGCCACTACCGTGTCATGGCCGAAGTTTGGGGCACCTCACGCGAAAGCGGCAAAGCGGTTCCCGTGGCTTGGATTGGCGGTATGGCCAACACCGAAGACAACAGCCTGAACTTAGGTTTAGACGGCCGTTGGATTGCTTTGGCCAAAGCGCAAGCGCCGTTTGAGCTGCGCAATGTACGTGTTGAAGATCCAAATCACTTCATTCCGGTACTACGCCAAGAACGCCTAAGCATGGATATGAATGCCATGCCAGAAGCGGCCTTCCAACGTGCTCCAGCAGTCATCGACGAAGCCATGATCATGGGCCCACGCCCCGCTGAGTTAAACGGCAGCAATCGCGCCGGTTCACGCTTGTTACTGGTTCACGGCTACTGCTCTGGTAACGCTTGGGGTCCGGTGGCTGGTCAATTCAGCAATTCTTCAGTCTTTGCCGATTTCGACCAAAACCGCAGCCACGATCAATTCGCTCGCCTGATTGGTAACTTCGGTGCTAACTTGGATTCCTTCGGCGTGGTTGCTCACAGCCAAGGTGGCGCTGCCAGTGTGCATCTGTACTCGTTCTACTGGAGTGGCTTAGATAACGCCGGCCCTGGTCGTTTGATTCAATCGGTGGGTACGCCTTATCAAGGTACCGCTTTGGCGGGCAACTTAGCTGCCTTGGGTGCCGTCTTCGGCGCGGGTTGTGGTACCAACTTCGATCTCACCTACGACGGTGCGGCTCAGTGGTTATCGGGCGTTCCGTCCTTTGCCCGTTCAGCCACCAACTACTACACCACCTCGTTTAACGACCGCCGTTTCCGCTACGACTACTGCCATATCGCCACCGATCTGTTCTTGAGCGATCCCGACGATGGCACCACCGAGCGTTCACGCGGTCAATTACCCGGCGCGATCAATCGTGGCCATCGCGAAGGTCAATGCCACACCACCGGCATGCGTGATCCCGCGCAATACTTAGATAGCGGCCGCAACAGCACCATGAGTGCCAATGCTGCTCGCTAAGTAACACTGAAGGTTCAGGCGCGCGAGCGTCTCTTCATCAGTAATTTATCCCCCCGCTATGGGGGGATTTTTTTGCCCAAGCCAGCAGGCAAAACCCAAAAAAAAGAGAGGCCCGGAAAGAGGGCCCAGAAAGAGAGGCCCAGAAAGCAAACAACAAGACAGGCAAACGAAACCACAAAAGTATCAAGCGCTACTTAAAAGCGTTAGGGAATCTAAGAACAAAAAACAGAGTCGGTGTAGTCAAGGCTGACCGAGTATTGGCAAGAGCGGCATTGCCAATAAAAAGAATAGACAGTAAAGATAAGGATAAGATGACAGAACGGCGGGCGACCCACCGTTCTATCGAGCAATTAATCGCTTAGCAACTTAGTGAACGTGGCCGTGCTCTTGCTCTTCAGCGGTAGCTTCACGTACGCCTTCCACTTTCACAGCAAAATGCAAACGCTGGTCAGCCAGCTCGTGGTTGCCATCGACGGTAACTTCGGTGTCGGTCACTTCAGTCACGGTAACCATCACAGGGCCGGTTTGGGTTTGCGCTTGGAAACGCATGCCAGGCTCAACTTGATCTACGCCTTGGAACGCTTCGCGCGGCACTTTTTGGATTAATTCATCGCGACGAACGCCGTAGCCATCTTCAGGTTCAACCGTTACGTTCAGCTCATCACCCGCCACTTTATCCAGCAGTGCATTTTCCAGACCAGGAATGATGTTGCCAGCGCCGTGCAGGTAGTTTAACGGCTCGCGACCTTCAGAAGAATCCAACACCTCACCGGCATCGTTGGTTAGGGTGTAATGGATGCTGACGACGCGATTATTCGCAATATTCATTAAGTTATTCACTATTTAATGGGCGTAAGTTACACCATAGATGGGCCCATTCTGCTCAGGTTCAAGCCGCCCACCCGCTAAGCTTGCCATCACCTTAGCAAGCGCTAATAGACAAAACAACGCGAGTTACAAGATATCGCCGATTTTCTTCTCACTAAAGCCAAACTGCACGCCGGTTTCAGTCACGATCACCGGGCGGCGCACTAAAGCATCGTTGTCGGCGATCAGCGCTAACCACTCAGCATCGCTTTGCGGATCTTTTTGGGACTCATCCAATTTACGCCACGTCATACTGGCGCGGTTCACCACTTTGGGCCAGCCTAATTGCGCAGCCCATTGAGTGAGTTTTTCAGGCTCGATAGGGTTTTTCCGATAGTCGATAAACTCATAGCTAATGCCTTCGCCCTCAAGCCAAGCACAGGCTTTTTTACAAGTGCCACAATGTCCCAGGCCATACAAGGTCACGCTCATTTCGCCATCACTCCTATTCAATTTGAGGTTGCTACCAAGCTGGGGACAGCCACCGCCTGGCTCAAGCTGTGTAATCGATATTAGCTGTGTTGGAGTGAAACCGAACACCTAAAGGTATGTTTTGAAAAAAGCAATATCTCAAGCCCATTTGATCGAACCGCCCATCTAATCAAGCCAATTTAGATGAAATATCCCATGGCTTTTCGCACTGGCCTTTAGCCA
>JAKSCJ010000281.1 GCA_022360675.1 Lysobacterales bacterium | reverse complement strand
TTTTCATGTGTTATAATTAACTATTGACCGTACCGTGTTGGGTATGTATGAATTTCTTGTTTGCCCCTTTAAGCTTAAAAAGCGATAAAAACATGACAGCAAATGCCTTGGGAAGCGTCAAAATAGCCTTGAGCGTTTGTGCGTTATAGAATTTTCCTGGGACAGCCATAAAGAATGCAAGTACAGTTATCAATGCGGTAGCGTACCAAGTAACCGATGGCACCAGAAACCAATGGCCTTCAAAAAGTAAATCCAAAAGCAGATAGCCAAAAGTAATGAGCATTACGAGCCCCAATAATAAAACCCTTGGCGGTGAAACCATTTGGTAAACCTTATCTACAAAATCTACGTTACCTCTTAAGAAAAACTCTTTTATTCCAGAGCCGACAAATCTTTTAAAGTAGATAAATTGGGCAGAGAGCCAACGCTTACGTTGATTGGCAAAAACCTCTGTTTTCTGTACTTTTTCATCAAGCACCTCTGCATGGTGCAGGTATTCAATGGTGTTTCTGTCACGAAGCAATTTTAGCTCTAATTCCTTATCAAAACCACCTACCGCATTCACCTTGGCCATAGTCGATTTAAAAAAGCGGTAATCAAATGCCATTCCCGAACCAATCAATGCTGATGAAAGACCTAAAACGCGATGGCCTTTTCTAAAGATGTGATTATTTACCTCTTCACTAATGGCGTCTAAAATTGCCATTGGCGTATTTGTATTCTTAGCTATACGATGACCTTGCACCACCTTATAGCCCTTGTTGAAAGCATCATTGATTTTTTCTACAAAATCATACTCCATAATATTGTCTGCATCCAAGACAAGAGCGATGTGATAATCATCACCAATAATTTCCATCGCCTTGTTCAACGCTTTTGATTTCGTACTTTTTTCAAAAGAAACTTCAACCAATTTAATGGGTAGATGTTTCAATTTTTGAAGCGTAACCTCTTCAAAGGAGTCTGCTATGACTACGACATCAAATAAATCTTCAGGATAGCCCTGCTCCAAAGCCCTTCTTGCTACTTCAA
>JAKSCJ010000409.1 GCA_022360675.1 Lysobacterales bacterium | reverse complement strand
TTTCAGTGCTTCCAAAATTACGGAAAAGTACGTTGTTAAACAGGAAACCCATGGCATGGCTGTATGCATTGAACGGCTATCGTCAAGCCATTAAGCGGAAGTACTGTGCCCTTCACTTCCTCATACCAATGGTTCCTTGAAGTATCGACGCTCGCCAATGCGCTTATCGAAACGGCGAGCTGCTTTCAAAGCCATCGCTAAAGATGGCATTGGCCAACACCCGTACCCGGAAACCACCGTCGTCACCCGGGTTGGTAAACCACATACCTGTGGCACCGTCGAAATAAAACGAGCCGCCAGAAAACAGGTCTTTGCCGAAAATGCCGCGCGCCGTCCAGTAATACCAATGAGGGAAGCCATCGGTGAGGCTGCTGGCCACAATGGCCAGTTGATCACCGGTATCCATAAACACCCCGGCATCCAGGAAATCGATACTGGTCAATTCCAAAGTAAATACATCGGTGGGCAGGTCTTCGGGTTCCAGAATACGGCGGGCAATTACCTCAGCGTCGTAGTCCGGCTCCCCGTTTTCATCCACATCCCATAGCTCAATGATCAAGGGATCGGTGGGCATGCCAGCAGGTTCTCTATGCACGGGCAACTCAATGGTGGAGATCACACCGGGCACCGTGGCAGTAAAGGTTTGCGCGCTATTGCTGCCAATAAAAAACGCCGATGCAAAATTCTGGCCATCGTCGGGTAATAGCAACTCAGCGGTAATTTCCCCTGGCGCTTCTTGAGCCGATACACAAGCACTCATCAGCACAGCAAACAACGCAACAAGCAGCGTGTGCACAGTGACCTTATGTGCTTCGGAGAGCGGGTTTCTTGTCCTAAGAATGTTCATGTTCTCTGGCGAAAAGCTGGATGGACTTTCAGCATAACCAAGGAAATATTCGTTTGCAACCCACGCCAGTTGTTGCAATTTAATGAAGAAGAAAGCTATAGTCGACACCTGTAGTAAAATCGGCCAGAATATTGCTCTCCCACACGAAGCCCTTGCCAGCAGTGGAATTAAACGATAAGACATTAGAAATATTCGAAGGAATCGGGCTCACCGAATACGAGGCAAAGGTGTACGTCGCCATGGTGAAACATGGCGAACAAACCGCATCGGATTTATCTAAAAATGCGAAGGTGCCTCGAGGACGAATCTACGATGTGCTCGAGCGTTTAGCACAACGTGGTTTTTGCACCTTGGAACAGGGTTCGGTCAGAAAGTACTCACCCACCCATCCGGATATCGCCATCAAAAGAGCCGTAGAAGAAAGGGAACTTCAGTGGCATCAAAACAAAGCAAAAGCGATCGATATCGCCTCCCTGCTGTTACCGATCTACACCTCAAGCCTCGAACGACAACCTTCAGATCCCACCAAGTTTTTAACCGTACTAACATCAAAACCCGCCATCATTAAAAAGTTCAACGAACTAGTTGCCAGTGCTAAAGAAAACGTGCGTGCTTTTGTTAAACAACCCTACGCCATGCCATTTACCGCTTCAGGTGATGAACCACAAATTGATCCGTTAAAAGCAGCCAACAAAGCCGGTGTGCATTTAAAAGGCTTATATGAAGTGGGCGGAAGCGAAGACGAAATCGCTAATCAAAATGAAGTCTTGCAATACTTCAACAAGATGGGTGAAGACATCAGGGTAACCCAAGAGATACCCATTAAGATGTTAATTATCGATAGCCATACCTTTATGTTCTCGGTGCTTCACGCCAGCACCACCCAACTCACCGCCACGGTCATTCATCACTCTGAATTAACCGCAGCGATGGTGTTGGTTTTTGAACAATACTGGAACAGCGCAACACCCATTGACGAACATCTAGCAAAGTACGATTAACGCTTAAAGCACAAGTGCGTAATAACAAAAAAACCCCGCAACGAGAGCGGGGTTTTTTTAAGCATATGATCTTGAATGCCCAAGTAAGCTTTAAAGGCTTATTCAAAGTGATCTTGGAAAATCACATCGCCCATACTGAAAAAGCCATGCACATCTTGCCCTAAGGCACTGGAAAAGCTCACTCCACGCTCGCCTAAACGAATGCCTTCTTCAGGAATTTGTGCAGTGGGAAAACCCACTTCAAGCACTAATTGCTCGGGTAAATTGGCCGGAGTTTGGCCCGAGCCACTGGCGGTGTTTAAGAGCAAACCTTGTAGGCGTCCGGCAGTACCCGATTCGGTCCACGTTAATTGCTCAATATTTGGTTCACCCTGGGGCCAACGAACATGATCGGGAACGCCATCGCGATCTAAATCAAATAAGCTGCTGTCGAATTCGTTGAGATCAAAATTCAAATCGAACGATACCCCAGCCACACCGGCGGCCGGCTGAATCAATTCAAACTGTAGCCACAATATATCGTCGGCGTGTTGAGTTTCCACATGCCATTGGGCTTGTTGCGCTGCGGCAAGTCGCAGTGGTGAACAGGGTTGTGCGATCGATAACAAATGCGCGCAGATGGCATCGGCCACGGTAATCAGCTCATTACCATTAGCATCACAACCTTGTGGACTACCAAAAAATTCATCGTTAGGCGCATCGGTAAAGACATCGCCATCGTCGTCGCCCACTTCACGACCCACGCTAATGACATCGGCAATGGTCACTTGTCCATTCACATTGCAATCGCCCGCAATACCGTCCCATACCCGCACACTACCTTGAGCTGTGGTGCCTTCTACATCTTGACCAGCTAAGTCGCTAAAGCTGGGTGGCGGGTTGTCGCCAAAACGAATATTCGTTTGTAAGAACGGCACCGCCGCCGGGCAGTCGACGAAGAAATCTACCGTGGCGATGTCGGCGGTTCCCAAGGCGCTGAAGGGTTGAGTAAAATCGAATACCGCAATGCTAATTTCGCCGTCGATATTACTGGGATCAAAAAATACATTGGTTTCGAAATCGGCGGGCACATTCAACACCACCCGATCTAACACACCATCGTTATTGCGATCGGGATTTAAACAAGTGGGATCATAATCCAGAGCAAAGGACACACCAGCCAACGATAAACCCTCAGGGGCTAATTGAATGGGCACCGAGATCACCGCACTTTCGACGGTGTTGATATTACTGGCCACCGCCAAGGTTCTTAAACTGCAATCAACAATAATATTGTCCACGCTATCACTGCCTACAACACCTTCACCGTTTTCGATCATGCAATCTTGACGCGGACTTTCGGGCTGGCCATCCATCGCCACTACGACGTTATAGCTATCGCCAGCACGAAATAAATCGGGAAAACGAA
Organism: Lysobacterales bacterium; assembly: GCA_022360675.1. Taxonomy (GTDB): domain Bacteria; phylum Pseudomonadota; class Gammaproteobacteria; order Xanthomonadales; family Wenzhouxiangellaceae; genus JAKSCJ01. Next base: position 439 of record JAKSCJ010000409.1, on the reverse strand, counting down.
AGATACCGTTCTCGCTCACCGTAACGAAGTCATCTTCCTCATTTTGCAATACGACTTCATTACCTTCAGCCAAACCCGTGACCGTACCACCTACAGAGTGGAAGGTGTTGGTTTGAGTGAAGAAGTAGACGGCGCCTGAATTGGAAGCTGAAGTATCGGATTCATCGCCATTAACGCCGGGGATCCCACTGCTTTGTGAAATATCTGAAACTAAAATACCGGCGCTGGAAATAGCAGCATCAAATCCAAAGTTTGTACTAGCGTTATCATTTCCTTCAGCGGCACCCAGTGGAACAATCGTAATACCATCGATTAAATAGTGCTCTACCTGTTTCGCATTAAGTGATCCTATAGCAACAAAACCTTCATCCATAGAAACCGTGCGTCCAAATTGCGAAATACTCCCTACACCAGTTCTTGAAAAAGGGTCAATATATCG
>JAKSCJ010000269.1 GCA_022360675.1 Lysobacterales bacterium | reverse complement strand
TTACGGTCTATTCGTCCAGCGCTTGCTGGACCAACCGCTGCTTAAGTTTTTTATTAAATGGTTTATGGCCAAACCAAATGGCAAAGTAATCTTCGGGTTTAGCGTCTTCAGGGCAGTGCGCCAGCAGTTGTTGGTCTAACCACAATTGTAAGCCTAGCTTTGGAATATAACGTACGTCGTAACGTGAGCCTGCTTCGGCATCGATATAAGATTGGGTAATGCAATGGAATCGCTGTTTATCCCGTGGTGAAAAATTCTCTTCAATGAGGTCATCGGCCATGGCCTGTAAGCGCTGCGCGCTGGCATCGCGGCTTAAGTCGATGCTGAATTGTTTGGGAACTGGATCTAAAACCCGCTGAGCATCGGCACAATCGCTTAAGTGTAAACTGGCCTCGCCAATGGTAATCAGGCCGCCAAAGACCCGCATTTTTACCCTTGAACATTCTTGCAAGGTGTCGCTGTTAACGAACGATGCATCCGAAGGTGTGGGCTCTTCTTGAACGACAGTCGCCACGAGGTCCGCAGCGCTTAAAGGTGGACTCACCGCGCTGCCAACTGCGACGGCTATTAGTGTTGTCAGGCTTGCTAACAAGGGTTGACCGTTCATAATTTATTTTGCACCCAATGAATCAAGCCACCGATAACGGGAAGGTGTTGATAAAAACCATGGGCGCTGTCCCAGAAATCTTGATGGAAAACAATCTGACCTTGTTCGTTAAAACGCAGCTGTGTCATGCCGATAGAATGGGAATGAATGTCTTTGCCGCCGGCGCTAAATTTCATATCCATTACCCAGCGCAAGTAAGCGTCTTGGCCATCGATGATTACTTTCTGAAATTCAATATCACTACTTACTAAACGAGTAGAGGTTTCTTCCAGGTAGGCGATCAGTTCGGTGCGTTCTTTAAAGCTGCGGAAGGTATCGTTGAAATAAAACTGCTCGGCATACAAGGTTTCGATGCGCTGGCTAAGCTCTGGTGTTTTAAGATCGCTGAAGGTGGTTTGAAATTGATCAATTCCCCATTGCATCTTGTCTGCAGTACCAAGAACGATTTCATCTGATTTGAGATACTCCACAGAGTACACTGGTTTGTTGTTACTTCCGCCAACGCAAGCGCCGAGTACGAAAGTGAGCGGGTATAGGACGAGGTGCATGGCTTTGTTCATGCTTCTATGATGCGCTCAAGCCGTGAATCCCATGTAAATTAGACTCGTTTACATTGCTTGCTGTATGACTTTAATGATGACGTTGGTATGAGATGAGCGGGGTAAAAAAGTAAGGATGCTCACACTGTGCTCACTGGCCCGCTATATGCTCTTGGCTGGCCTTCATTTATGTGAAGATTGTTGAATTTTTATTCTGAAATAACCATGAAGATACCGCAGTTGGCAGCGATTCGGCGCGCTTTGTCGTTATGGATTAATTCATCCCAGCCAAAGGACAATGGCGATTCACACACGGACAAAGACGCTATTGATTGGGTGCGTATTATCCCGTTTATCGTCTTGCATATGGTTGCAATAACCGGTGCTGTGTTAACGGGTTTTAGTTGGGCCGCTTTCATCGCTCTAGCGCTCAGCTATTTTGTCCGTATGTTTGCCATCACGGGTTTTTATCACCGCTATTTTTCACATCGCACTTTCAAAGCGCATCGCCTTGTGCAATTTGGCTTTGCGGTGTTGGGTTTGACGGCCACTCAACGCGGCCCCTTGTGGTGGGCTGCCCACCATCGCCATCATCATCGTCATGCCGATACCCATAACGATCCTCATGCCCCTCTACATGGTTTTTGGTGGTCGCATGCGGGGTGGTTTTTGAGCCGCCGTCATTACCAAGCCGATTACGATCAGATTCGTGACTTCGCGCAATACCCTGAGCTTTGTTGGCTGGATCGGCATGAATTATTGATTCCTGTACTGTACGCGACCAGTTTTTTCCTGCTGGGGTGGGGGCTAGAGATCTGGTGGCCGGAGTTGAATACCGGAGCTTGGCAGATGCTGTGCTGGGGTTATTTTTTATCGACCGTCGTTTTAATCCACGCCACGCTAACCATTAATTCATTAGCGCATCGTTGGGGGCGGCGACGCTATGAAACCCGAGACGACAGCCGCAATAATTGGTGTTTGGCCTTGCTCACCTTAGGTGAGGGTTGGCATAACAATCACCATCATTATCCGGGTTCCGTACGGCAAGGGTTTTATTGGTGGGAAGTGGATGTCACCTACTACCTATTGCGAGCCATGAACGCTGTGGGCTTGATCTACGATCTCAAAGCGGTGCCGCCAGCCTTGCTTAACGCGCGCAGGGTGCATTGATATGGCCAAGATAGCCATTATTGGCGGTGGTATTTCTGGTATGTATGCCAGTTATTTGTTGGAACAACGCCATCAGGTGAGCTTGTATGAGGCCGGTGTCCGCCTAGGTGGCCATGCCGATACCCATTACATTGAAGATGCCGGGAAGACGATGGCTGTAGATAGCGGCTTTATCGTTTTTAATCGTCGTAATTATCCATATTTC
>JAKSCJ010000049.1 GCA_022360675.1 Lysobacterales bacterium | reverse complement strand
AGTACGTGCATCGCGATGTCTCATTCCAAGCCTACTTACATGCCGCATTAATGCTGCTGGGTTATGGCCCAAGTGCTTTCGATGCCGGTAATCCTTATCGCGCCTTAATCACCAACCAAGGACCATTTACGAGCCTGGGTGGTCCGTTTATTCTCGATATGGTGACCAAAGCGGCCAATCTCGCTTTACAAGCTGCCTGGTTCCACAAATGGCGCGTGCATCGTTTCTTACGCCCTGAAGCATTGGGCGGTCGTATTCATTTCCACATGACCGGCCAGCGCCAGTACGAGCTACACGACGATATCCTCAATAGCGATGCCATCGCCCGTGTAGCTAGTGCCCAAGGCACATACTTATTGCCCATGGGCTTTATCGAAGGTTCACCCACGCATCCGTCGTATCCTGCGGGCCACGCCACCATAGCTGGCGCTTGTGTCACCGTACTGAAAGGTTTATTCGACGAAAGCTTCGTCATTCCTAACCCCGTCCAAGCCGATGCCACCGGCGATAACTTATTGGCTTGGGGCGGCGGTGATCTCACTGTGGGCGACGAACTCAACAAACTAGCCAATAATATTTCCATTGGCCGCGATGCCGCTGGTGTTCATTATCGTCAAGATGGCGTACAAGGTTTACGTGCTGGTGAGTTGATCGGTATGACCTTACTGCAAGACCAATCACGCACCTTCAACGAGGCCGATTTCGGTGGCTTTACACTGACCCGTTTCGACGGTAGTCAGGTCACCATTAACAACGGCCGCATTTACGGCCTGTAAACGTTCCAGGCATCGTCTTCTAACAGCATCACAGCTGTGAAGAACAAGCTTTTAACGCAACTAGGCGGATTCTCTAGAATCCGCCTTTTTTATATCTCTATTCACACCTTATTTTCGCCCTGGCACTTTGGTTCTTCTTGTATTCATTTTGCTGCCGCTGGCGGGGTCGATTAGGTACACTGTGTCTCTGAACTTTTCCCGGAGCCACCATGCGTAGCCGAGTTACTTCCTGTTTATTGCTACTGATTTACTGCACCGCCTTGCTGTGTGCCAGCAGTGTTGCCCAGGCCGAACAGCGTTGGGTTCGCTTTCGCATTCCCGGCATGAGCTGCCAAGGCTGCTCATCGCAAATTCGTAACAAACTAAAAGCCGTGCCCGGTGTGCATAAAATCCATGTCAATCGGGTGAAAGAAGAAGTCAAAATTATCTACGATACCGATCAAGCCGATGAAGTCGATATGGAAACTGCCATCGCCGCTGCCGGTTTTTTAGGTTCGGTCTCTACACGGCAAAAGAACTAAACAAAAGGCCCGCAAGTGCGGGCCTTTTGATGTTCTACACGCCATATACCAGGCAAAGCTTACACCTGGGTGGCTATAGCTGGCCTTGTTCGGTTAGGCCATACAAAAAGGATTTAATCAGGCGTACTTCAGCCTCAGTCAATGTTGATGCCTTACCGCCTTCCAAGCGATGACGAATAGCATCGTCCAGACGCTGCACCGAGCCATCGTGCAAATAAGGGCTAGTCAAACCCACATTACGTAAGCTGGGCGCACGAAAACGTTGCGTTTCATCAGCAGTACCCAGATTCACCACGGTTTCGGTGCCTAATAACGCGCCACTGTGGCAAGTAACGCAGCCTTTTTCCATGAACAAGCTCAAGCCTTGCTGTTGGGTTTTCGATAACGCTTTGTCGTTGCCATTTAAGAAATCATCGAAGGGATCTTGCGAGCCGGCTGTACGCAAATAGGCGGCCAATGCACGAACAGTATTGTCGTAGGTGATATACACCTTGCCTTTTTGGTCTGGGTCATCGTCTCGATAGGCTTCAGTAAAAGCCACATCGTAGCTGGGGTTACTATCCAAGCGTCGAATTACGGCCTCTTCTGAGGGAATTCCAGTGATATTTTCATCCAGCAGATGTTCTGCAATAAACGATTCCAAACGCTCGTGCTCGCCTCGCCAGCCGAAGCGTTTCGCCAAGGCCATGTTTTTAATCGCAGGCGTGTTGTAAGGCGCAGGCTGGCCATTGCCGCTCACATCAAAGGCCGGGAAGGTATAGCTGACGGCACGGTCGTCCATCACACGGTGGCATTGGCGACAATTGTTTTTTCCGCGCAGCGACAACAGCGAGTCTTTAAACAAGACTTTACCCATGTGCACCAAAGTGGCGTTATTGTGCACATGGCTATCGGCCTGTTGCCGCTCATAGCGCTCTTTAAAATGGGGCAAAGGCGCAAAATGCTTAAGTGCTTGCTGGCGCAGTTCAACCGCAGACATCGTTGTGGTCTCAGCCGCAGCAGAAACGCCGCTTAGCAGCACGCAAACACTGAAAGCCGAGTAACGAGCGAGGGTGGGAATAGTCAAAATCGTTCTAATCATCCGAAAACCTAACAAGGGCTGCGACCGCAAGCCTGCGGTGCGGCGTTGTGGGTTCAAAGTAAAATCTAATTATTGTGAGCGAATTCATCATACAAGGGCAACGCGAGATTGTCAGCGCTGGGTCTAGATTCGGAGCAATTAACGAGTGAAACGGCGATGTCGACCACGCTCTGACTGGCAATAACGCCAAAAAATTTACGCCGCAAGCATCAATCTCGCGCGGCCGCCTCAGATATTTCTTTTGGTCGAGAGCAAGCTTAACGGTAAACATTGAATTAAAATCTGGGAGCTGAAATACACTATCCAATTCACAAAACGAATCTGCGGATAGTAACTATTGGTGCTCAGCCAGAACTGCCCGATTAAGCCGTCGGCCACGACCGCCAGCACCAAACCCAAAACCACAGGCCAAGACCGTCGCCAACCCCAGTGATATGCCAATAAGGCGGCACTTAATACCAAGCCCAGCATTAACACCGAATACATCCAAATCGCCACAGCGGGCAGCCAAGCCATGCGGGCATCGTAGCTATCCCACCACACCAAACTGCCCAGCGTGAACATGGTCACTACAAAGCCAATCCGTAACCAGCCTTGCCACCGCTGCTGGCAAACACTCAAAACAGCCCACAGCACTATGCTGTACGCCGGAAAAAAACATATTATGGAGTCGATCAAATAGCTGTGTTGAATCCATTGATCGTAGGCAAAGGCTTCTTGCTGAAGGTTTTTATTGATCAGGTCGCCGCCACTGGCCAACGCCAAACTCAGCGCCAGTAATCCACTGATTCGGACCAGCAGTAATCGTTGCGAAGCTGACAATTCACTGGGTGAAGATTCATTGTTTAAACAACGAACACGCCACCACCACTGGATCGCCACGCTCAATAAAACCAACATTAACAGCATTTCCGCTGCCGACCACCACCATGCACTGGCTTGGCCCGCTTGCCATGGCAACAAGCCACTGAGCAGTAGCAACTGACTAAGGGTGCTGACAACGATAAGTACCATAAACAACGGAGTGCGCCATCTCGGTACCCATGCCGGTATTTTTGGCACCGCACTGCTGGAAACAGCCCCGACTGGAGATGCCCCGTTCGGCGCAACCATTACAAGAATTGCTCGGCTAATATCCGCTCTTCTAAAGAATGGTCGGCATCAAACCATAATTCGTGGGTGATATCACGCGCTAAATCGATATCAACACAGGTGATATTACGCACTTCATGAGCATCGGCTGTGGCACTTACGGGACGTTTGTAGTCGTCTAGAACTTCGAAACGAATACATACATTATTCGGCAGGATTGCCCCTCGCCAGCGACGCGGGCGGAAGGGACTAATGGGCGTTAAAGCCAAAGCTTCGGTGCCCAAAGGTAAGATCGGACCATGGGCTGAAAGATTATAGGCCGTGCTGCCAGCCGCGGTGGCCAGCAAAACGCCATCGCTCACCAACTCAGGAATTCGCTCGATACCATTCACCAAGACCCGCAAGTGTGCCGCTTGGTTGGTTTGACGCAACAGTGCCACTTCATTGATCGCCAACGCCGTTACGGTTTGGCCGCTTTCTGTGGAGGCCGTCATGCGCAATGGATTTAATTCCACCTGTTGTGCTTGGGCCAGGCTTTGTTGGAGATGATCGGGACAATAGCGATTCATCAAAAAGCCTACGGTGCCACACTTCATGCCGTAGACCGGAATGCGCCGACCTTGCAAACGATGCAAGGTCCGCAGCATAAAGCCATCGCCACCCAGGGCCACTAAGACATCGGCGTGCTCCAGCGCCACCTCGGGGTAGCGCTGTCGCAACTCGGCCACCGCCCGTTGGGCAGCGGGTTCGGAACTAGCTTTAAAGGCCAATTTAAACTGCGTAGGTACGGCTGCCGAGCTCATCGCTAACTCCTTAAATGCCGCCGGCATTCACCAGCTGGGCCAAGCTACGAACGGCCACGGTGACCGAGGGGAAGTCCACGACAGATTGACCGCGCATTTCGTCGATCAAGGCTCGTGTCCGCGCAATACGCTCGTGATGCTCGGCTTGCCAGGGTGCTAACAAGGCTTCTGACTGAATGTCGTCACTCAAAGACAGCACCAAACCCGTTAACTGGCGATGTTGCTGTTGGAGGTCAGTGCGTAAATGACCCCGCGCATTGGCATCCCAATGGCCGCTGGTGGGCAGTTCTTCCACCATGGCGCGCAACCACGCTAAATCCAGTTCACGATCAACGGCAAAGTAGGCCCGCAACACATCGCGCACTGGCAACTCGCGTTGTGCCGCTTCTTCAACCACATCTAATGCGTAGGTCAGTAAACGCAGCGAAGCCGCCTCGGTGGCCACCTCGGCGGGGAAACCGGCACGCTCGAAAGCTTCTGATTCTTCGCGCATCAGCTCCAGCTCGCTGGCGGGCAGCAGATCTTGCGCTTCTTCGCGCAACTCGCTGATACCCACAGCGTAGCGTTCCACCATCGCCTCGATATCCAAACGATCAGAGCCCGGTAAGTTCAAGAACCAGCGTGTGGCATGGCGAACTAAATCCCACATCCGCATCAGCGCTTGGATTTGAATTTCGGCCGGGGTTTGGTTATCCAACGCTTCTACCGCACGCCAGAAATTGCGTGCCGCAAAAACTTCGCGGGCAATGGTGTAAGCCTTGGCCACCGCCGCGATATCGGCACCGGTATCTTCTTGCACACGCAGTGCAAAAGACGGACCCATGCGATTCACCATGCTGTTGGTCACCACAGTGGCGATGATTTCGCGCTTCAGCGGGTGTTGATCCATCAAACCGCGGTGCTGCTCGCGCAGTTGGGTGGGGAAGTAAGCCACCAGCTCACGGGTGAGGAAAGGATCTTCCGGCACATCACTGTCGAGTAATTCTTGGTAGGCGAAGATCTTGCCATAGGAGACCAATACCGACATTTCAGGCCGCGTGAGCGGTTCGCCACGCGCCATACGTTCGCGCAACGATTCATTATCGGGCAGGTCTTCCACTTCGCGGTCGAGCAAGCCACGACGCTCCAAGGTGGAGATCAAATGGCTCATCGCTCCCATGCGTTTATGCGCTTGGGATTGCAACTGAGTGATGGCCTGGGATTGCAAATAATTGCTGCGCAGCACCAAGTCTTCGACTTCGGCTTTCATATCGCGCAGCAGCTGGTTGCGATCGTCCAAGCTCAAGCCATCGGCCTGGCTCAGCAGAATCTTAATGTTGACCTCGTGATCGGAACAATCTACACCGGCCGAATTATCGACAAAATCGGTGTTGATACGGCCGCCATTCAAGGCAAACTCAATACGGGCTTTTTGGGTCAAGCCTAAATTGCCGCCCTCGCCCACCACTTTGCAGCGCAGTTCGTTGGCGTTGACGCGCACCGCATTATTGGCGCGATCGCTCACATCGGCGTGGCTTTCGCTGGTGGCTTTGACGTAAGTGCCAATGCCGCCGTTCCAGAATAAATCCATGGGCGCTTTCAGCAATTCACGGATTAACTCTTGCGGTGTCAGCTGTTCGGCATCGATACCTAACCACTCGCGGATTTCAGGCGTTAGCTCAATGCTTTTCGCACTGCGCGACCACACACCACCACCGCGTGAGATAAGCTCGCGGTTGTAGTCGTCCCAGGTGGAGCGCGGCAAATCAAATAAGCGTTGGCGCTCTTCAAAACCAGTGGCCGAGTCGGGATTCGGGTCGATGAAGATATGCAGATGGTTAAAGGCCGCTTGTAGGCGAATATGGCGCGACAGCAACATACCGTTACCGAATACATCGCCGCTCATATCGCCAACACCCACCACGGTGAAATCGGTGGTTTGGGTATCCACACCCATTTCTCGGAAATGGCGTTTCACACATTCCCAAGCACCTTTGGCGGTAATACCCATGCCTTTGTGGTCGTAACCGTTGGAACCACCAGAAGCAAAGGCATCGTCGAGCCAGAACTCGTGATCCTGAGCGACGCCATTGGCGATATCGGAGAAAGTGGCGGTGCCTTTATCGGCGGCTACCACCAAGTATGGATCATCGCTGTCACGACGAACCACATCGCGCGGCGCGATGAGTAGTTCGTCTTTGCGGTTATCGGTGATCGACAATAAGGCGGTGATGAAGGTGCGGTAACAGTGCACGACTTCTTGGTTCAACGCCTCGCGGCCACCTTCGCTAGGCGGACGTTTCACCACAAAGCCGCCCTTCGCACCCACCGGGACGATTAAGGTGTTTTTCACCCGCTGCGCTTTCATCAAGCCAAGTACTTCTGCTCGGAAGTCTTCACGGCGATCAGACCAGCGCAGGCCACCACGGGCCACTTCACCGGCGCGCAGGTGAACACCTTCAACACGTGGCGAGTACACCCAAATCTCACGATACGGGCGCGGCTTGGGAAGCTCGGGAGCCAATGCGGAATCCAGCTTGAAGCAAAGATACTCGGGCGCTTCACCCTCTGTGGTGAGCTGATAAAAATTAGTGCGCAAAGTGGCCTTAATTAAGGCCAGGAAACCACGCAAAATGCGATCTTCATCTTGACTGCTGATAGCATCTAGACCGGCACGCATGGCGGTTTTAATGAGTGCACGGGCCTCGTCACGGGTGGCTTTGCTTTGCTCCATCAACGCCTGTATAGCTTCTACCAAGGCGCTGTTATTGCAGTCTTGCTGCAACAACCATTTGAAACTGCGTTTGGCGCTGCGGCGTGCGTGAGACAACTGTCCATCGCTGATGGTGAACAATGTTTCGAATTTAGTCACCAATAAGCGCGCCAAAATTGGATGGCGAGCCAGCGTTTCTTCAATGTAGTTTTGCGATAAAGGCAAGTCGGTTTGCTGCAAATAACGGCAGTACGCACGCAACATACCCACCTGACGCCAGTTCATTTGCGCACTGAGCACCAAACGATTCAAGGCATCGCTTTCGGCCTCGCCTGCGGCAACACGGCGGAAGGCTTCTTGGAAGTTGTCTTCCACTGCATCCAGATCGATATTGCCCGAGTCCACCGGCACCATATCCAGATCTTGAATCCAGATGGTCTCAGTGGCGCTCATTTGTAATTCGTAAGGGCGCTCGCTAACAATGCGTAAACCCAAGCCTTCCAACATGGGTAAAATTTGATTCAAGGCCAACGGGCGCTGACGCCGGAAAACCTTGAAGCGCAACATATTGGGGTCTTCAGTGTGGCGCCGGGGGCGATACAAGCTCATTTGCAGATCGCTACCGGCACCGCCGGCCTCACTGGGCATCAGCAAAGCGGCTTTGCGCACATCGAAAGAAGCCACCCAAGGCGTTACATCTTCGATATAAGAAACCGGGAACGCCTTACCAAAACGTTCGCTGAGCTGAATCCCCTCTTGATCCCCTAAACGGTCGACCAAGGTCGCTTTTAACTCGTCGTGCCAGGAGCGCACGATATCCACGATACGTTTTTCTATATCTAAGGCATCGAACTCGGGGGCTGAGTTGGGCTTCAGACGCAAAATGACGTGTAAACGCGCCATATTCGAGTCGGACACATGCACCGCGTAATCTAAGTGTTCGGCACGCAGCGCACGTTTTAATGTGGCCTGGATCTTCTCGCGATTTTCAGTGTTAAAGCGATCGCGTGGAATAAACACCATGCACGAGTAAAAACGGCCAAACATTTCGCAGCGCATAAACAGGCGCGTTTTCGGACGTTCTTGTAAATCCAAGATACCCATCGATAACTCATAGAGTTCATCGACACTGCTTTGGAACAACTCGTCGCGCGGTAGGGTTTCTAAGATATGGATTAAGGCTTTGCCTTCGTGGCTGCGCGGGCGCAGGCCCGAATGCTCGACCACGGCGCGAACTTTACGACACACCAAAGGAATATCGCGGGTGCTACGGTTGTAAGCACCGGAGGTAAACAAGCCTAAGAAGCGGTGTTCGGCCACCACTTTTCCGGCCTCGTTGTACTCCAACACACCTACATAATCCATGTAACCGCTGCGGTGAATGCTGGAGCGGGCGTTGGTCTTGGTGATGATCACCGCATCGAGGTGGTCTTCACGCTCACGCGCAGGGCCCGATAAGGTATCGAGCTTGCGCGGTTTGTTTTGGCGTTGTTCACGCAAAATACCCAAACCACTACCGCTTTCGATATCCAGCTCACGATCATTTTCACCATTGGTAATCAGATACTTCCGATAACCTAAGAAGGTGAAGTGATCGTCGGCCAACCATTTCAAGAAAGCCTGGGTTTCCAGCATTTGCGCTTCATCGCTGCCGGGCACCATGGCGGGTAAAGAAGTAGCCACTTGCTCGGCGCGGGCGCGCATTTCAGGCCAGTCTTCAACCGCATGACGAACATCGCGTAATGATTCGAGCAGACGTTTTTCAACACGGTTAAAGATACCCGTGTCGCCCAAGCGGTCGATTTGAATATGAATAACAGACTCAGCCCGACCGTTCTCATCGCCCCGGGGCAAGAGCTCGGTAATGCGGCCTTCGTCATCGCGTACGACCGAAATAACCGGATGCACCACACGATGGATGCTTAGGCCCATTTCGGTTAATACCATACAGGCCGTATCGACCAAGAAGGGCATGTCATCGTTCACCATCTCAACGATGGTGTGACGAGAATCCCAGCCATGGGCTTCAGGGTCGGGGTTATAAACCCGCACAGCGTTATCGCCGTTGGGGCGATGGGCGATGAAACGCGCCAAATTATTGGCGAGTCCACTCAATAGTTTTGGCGTGGTATGGCCAAGTTCCTCCCCCGGAACGCGGGCATACAACTGAGCGGCAAAACCGGCAACACCGTCACCATATAAAAAGCCGCTCTCGTCGAGAGCGGCAATTTGTTGGATCAGATCTTGTTTTGAGATATCGCCCCGCTGTGGGGAAATGTCTTTATTATTCATCAAAGGCTCCGCGGCACTAGCGCAAACCAGTCTCCAAACGACTGATTACCATACGTTGAATTTCACTGGTGCCTTCGTAGATTTCGGTGATTTTCGCATCACGGAAATAACGTTCCACTGGCATTTCTTTGCTGTATCCCATTCCACCATGGATTTGCACCGCTTGGTGCGCGATCCACATGGCGCTTTCAGAAGCGAATAATTTTGCCGTGCTGGCTTCAACGCCAAAACGTCCGCCGTTTTTATCGGCTTGCATCTTGGCCCAAGCGGCGCGCATGGTTAATAGCTGTGCGGCGTCCAGCTTGGTTTTCATGTCGGCAATTTTGGCTTGAGTCATTTGGAAGCTGCCGATGGGTTGGCCAAAGGCTTTGCGCTCACGCACGTATTCCAAAGTGGCTTCGTAAGCAGCGCGGGCAATACCTACCGCTTGCGCGGCAATACCGATACGACCAGCATCCAACACGCTCATCGCAATCTTAAAGCCTTGGCCTTCTTCGCCCAGGCGATCTTCCACCGGACATTGGTAGCCTTCCAGCTCGATTTCACAAGTGGCAGAAGCACGAATACCCAGTTTGGGTTCGGTCTTACCACGGCTGAAACCGGCTTTTGTAGTATCGATCATAAACGCGGTGATACCACGAGCACCGGCGTCAGGATCTGTTACTGCAAACAATACAATATATTTAGCCACAGGGCCCGAAGTAATCCAGGATTTTTTCGCATTAATAACATAATGCGAGCCATCTTCAGACAAAGTAGCGCGCGAGCGCATCGCGGCAGCGTCGGAACCCGATTGCGGCTCGGTCAAGGCGTACGCACCGATCTCTTCGCCGGTGGCGATAGCGCGAACGTATTTTTGTTTTTGTTCTTCGGTACCGTATTTCAGCAGGCCATTACAGAACAGCGAGTTGTTCACAGAAACAATGGTGCCGTGGGCGGCATCTGCGGCGCAGATTTCGATCATCGCCAGGGCATAACCGATGGTGTCCAGGCCAGCACCGCCGTACGCTTCAGGTACCTCGATACCCATCAGACCCAGTTCACCCATTTTTTGGATATTGCTCAGCGGAAACTCGCCACTTTGGTCGAAGTCGGCGGCCACGGGAGCAATTTCATTTTGCGCAAAATCGCGCGCTGCAGACTGAATCATCTGCTGTTCTTCGGTTAAATCAAAATTCATTGAGCTTTCCTGAACGATACTGCCGGATTGTGCGAGTGCACAACGAAATTATAGCATCGGGGCCTTCCATCCCCAGACTTTAAGTGCAGCGATTTTATGCAATTCGTAACATCACACCAAAAACACACCTGAGCTGACCTTAAGTGCCAGCGTTCCCCTGTTGGGCAGGTCAGCGCTCGAAAGGTCGGTGCGCGCGAAGGGCGCTGCACATTGTGATAATGCCAGTGCATTGTCTTCATGATGTCAATCAATCAACAGGTGCTTTGGTGGGTTGAGTACAATCGACGCTTCACTTATCGCGATGGCCAAGCCGTAAAGCGGCCACCCTAACAAGGCAAAGGCCAGATGCAGAGCAGCTGGCCTTTTAAAGTGATTAATTACATTTGGCCGCCGGGAGGCATGCCACCGGGCGGGAAGCCGCCAGGCATTTTGTTTTTGAGTTGGCGCATCATACGAGCCATGCCACCACCGCGCATTTTCTTCATCATCTTCGCCATTTGCTGGTATTGCTTCAGCAAACGATTCACATCTTGTACCTGGGTTCCTGAACCCATGGCGATGCGCTTTTTGCGCGAACCACGAATCACATCGGGATTACGTCTTTCTTTGGGTGTCATGGAGTTAATGATGGCCACCATGCGCCCGGTTTCCTTACTGATGTTCTGATTCTTCAGCGCATCGGGCGGTAACGCGCCCACACCGGGCAGTTTGCCCAGCATGCTTTCCATGCCGCCCATGTTTTCCATTTGCAGCATTTGGCTGCGCAGATCTTCCAGATCGAAGCCTTTACCTTTGGCCAGCTTATTGGCCAGTTTTTCGGCTTCTTTTTTGTCGACCTTGCTTTGGACCTCTTCCACCAGACTGAGCACATCGCCCATGCCCAAAATCCGCGACGCCAAGCGATCGGGATGGAAAATCTCCAGGGCTTCAGTTTTTTCGCCCACACCTAAGAATTTCACCGGGCAGCCGGTGATCTTACGCACACTTAGTGCAGCACCACCGCGAGCATCACCATCGGTTTTGGTGAGCACGATACCGCTAAGTGGTAGTGCTTCATGGAAGGCTTTAGCCGTGTTAGCGGCGTCTTGACCTGTCATGGCGTCGACCACAAACAGGGTTTCATGGGGTTTGACGGCAGCGTGGACGGTTTTGATCTCGCCCATCATCGCGTCGTCAATATGCAAACGACCTGCGGTATCTACGATCAACACATCCAAGCCCAAACGACGGGCTTCGGCGTGGGCATTGGTGGCGATATCGGCGGGTTTTTGGTTTACATCCGAGGCAATCCACTCAGCACCCACTTGTTCGGCCAGCAGGCGTAGTTGCTCGATCGCCGCGGGGCGATAAACGTCGGCACTAACCACACCTACTTTTTGGTTTTGCTTTTCAATTAAAAAGCGCGCCAATTTACCGCTACTGGTGGTTTTACCCGAGCCTTGTAAACCCGCCATCAACACCACAACGGGGCGCGCGGCTTTTAAGTCTAGCGGTGCGGTGGTGCCACCTAGTAGTTCCACCAATTCGTCATGAACCAACTTGACGAAAGCCTGACCGGGCTGCAAACCGCTGTTAACCTCCAAGCCCACCGCTTTGCGTTTGACTTGGCTGATGAACTGCTTGACCACCGGCAGCGCCACATCGGCCTCAAGCAAGGCCATGCGCACTTCGCGCAGCGCACCACGGATGTTGTCTTCAGTTAAGCGTCCACGGCCACGAATGCGGCCCAGGGTTTCAGATAAACGTTGAGTTAGTTGTCCAAACATGGATACATCAGCCAGTTTTCGTCTAAGCAAAAATCAATGGGAATCTTACATTGTACGACAAGCGCAGCCCGCTGCGCAGGTTTGTAGCTTGAGTTCGACGTGAAAAATCATGAATCCACCGTAGCCATCAGCGAATCGGGCGTTTTGGCATTCGCATCATCACACCGAGGTGCTGGCCTTTGACTGACCGACTTTTGACTGGCCGATCTTTGGCGGAGTAGATGGCTTGGTGTCCACACCTTGGTATCGTTTTTTACTAGTCAAGAAGGGTTTTTCGATCCAACGATAAGAAGCACCAGCGGCCAAGAACGACAAGGGCACTGCCACCAGTGTGACTTGGAGATCATCTAAGCCTAAGTCGCGTTTGAGCAGCTGAATAATGGGGAAATGCCATAAATAGAGCCCATAGCAAATACGCCCAGTACCAACAAACACTGGCCATTCCAACATACGCCGCAAATAGGTCTGATTATTCGGCGAGATTAAGGCGGCGATAAATAAGGTCGATAACACCGAGCAGCTAACAGCTCCCCAGGCGTAGTACTCGTGGGAAAAATACAAATTGCGACTGCTCACCCAAGCCAGCACAAAGAAAATCGGATAACTCAGCCACTGTAGGGCGCGCACAAGCTTAGGACGCTCGAATGGTTTAAACAAACGCTGCACCAAGGCCAGCACGCAGCCTAAAAACAAGGCATCGGCCCGGGTATCAAGGCCATTGAATAAGCGTGCGACAGGCACCTTCTCGACAGCCAGGTGGTAACGCCAAACCACAGCCACCGCAGTCACTGCCAACACTGCCAGCAATAAGCGCGGCTTCAAAGAAAGCAGATTCAAAAAATCCAAGAAAATTAAGGGCCAAATCAAATAGTATTGTTCTTCGATCGATAACGACCAAGTGTGTCCGAGATACGGCATATCCAGCCAGGCGAAGGCACGAAACCAGTTGGCCATGTACAAACCCGCCACAGCAGTTTCTTGTAAACGCGCGACGGGCTCTTGATTTAAATACAAAGCCACTGGTACAAAACACAGTAACATCGCATAGTAAGCAGGAAAGATGCGCTTAAAACGGCGCGTATAGAAGGTCTTAAACTGGAGTTGGCCACTGGCCTGGTACGACTTCAATAAGATCGACGTGATGAGATAAGCGCTCATCACGA
The DNA here is from genome assembly GCA_022360675.1 of Lysobacterales bacterium. Taxonomy (GTDB): domain Bacteria; phylum Pseudomonadota; class Gammaproteobacteria; order Xanthomonadales; family Wenzhouxiangellaceae; genus JAKSCJ01. Next base: position 1,284 of record JAKSCJ010000049.1, on the reverse strand, counting down.
AAAAGGCATCCATAAAAATAACCGAACCGGGCAGCCAGGTGTAATTAATATGCGCCACGATCACGCCCATGGTCATCAGACCACGCAAACCATCCAACGAGGCAAAATAGCCCAGCGGATAGCTCACTTTCTTTTGCGGAGCCGAGTTCGAGCGGCGAAGACGAAACACAGCCAGTAGCTTTTCACTGAAGCGGGGCTTACTGGTGGTTGGCGCGGAAGACATCTTGTTGTTCTTTTGTGTAGGGTTTAGCGGTTATTGTTCAGGATTGTAACCAGCAGTGGGGGCAAGTGCGAGCCGCTTTTGGGGTTCGGCCGTGTTGACCTTAGTCAGAGCCTCAAACAACGCCCATAAAAGCGTTACACTAAAAAATTATCTTGTGGAACGAAAATTCCGCATGCAACATGCAATCTTGAATGGATTCAATATAATGTTTCGCTTTCCCCCTTGGGCCACGGGGCCAGCTGTGGCAGGATACGCAAAATGTACGCCATACTCAGTGTAATTTGTTATCTCGCCTCGGCTACTTTGCTCGCGCGAGACCTCAACGCAAGCCGACCGCCTTGCGTGCCCGCCCGTTTACTGGCGCTGGCCGCTTTGCTACTGCACGCTTTCGAGCTCTACCATTCGGCTTGGCAAATGAATGCCATTAACGTCACCCTGTTCAATGTGCTGTCAGCCAGCGGCTGGATGACCTCGTTGGTGTTAGTGGTGTTATCGGTACGGCGCAATATCTTGACGCCGGCAGTTATCATCTTTCCCGGCACCGTGGTCTGGATTATCGCCGCCGCACTTTGGCCACTGCCGCCCATTGTGATCGAGGGCTACAGCACGTCGCTAAGCGTACATATCTTTAGCTCGTTGCTGGCCTACGGTGTTTTCGCCACTGCCGCACTACACGCCATCGTGTTAACGGTGCAAGAGCGGCTGCTGCGCCGCCACATGCAACGCCCATGGATGCGCTCGCTACCACCGTTAACAGCGTCTGAGCAGTTAATGTTCAGAATAATCGGGGTGGGCTGGATTCTACTCAGCATCTCTTTATTAAGCGGCTTCTTATTTGTTGAAGATCTGTTCGCACAGCACTTAGCGCATAAAACCTTTTTATCGATTGTGTCTTGGCTGGTATTCAGCGCTTTACTCGTGGGTCGCTGGCGTCGTGGCTGGCGTGGGCTACTAGCCTTATATTGGACACTGGCGGGCGTTTTGATTTTGCTTCTGGCTTACTTCGGCAGTAAGCTGGTGCTCGAGTTGATGTTAAATAGCGGCTGGCAGTCGTAATTTTT
>JAKSCJ010000390.1 GCA_022360675.1 Lysobacterales bacterium | reverse complement strand
CATGGTCCGCATCCCAAGGCCATGTTGAATGCCTTTACGCCAAAAACGGCGGGCACCGACGAGGTGGCGGTGATGATCGACACCCGCGATGCCTTAAATGTGGACGAACCCGCCAGCAGTGTCGAGTGGGAGGGCTACGTGGATTCTTGGAAAGTGAAAGAATAAGCAACTTGGGTTTGCGCGCGATCGCACCCACGTTTTGCCAGAGCCATTATTCAATGCTGCGGCGGCCTTGGGCCGCCGTTGCTGTGTCAGCGCTTAGGCTTTTTTGCCTGAATACGCCGCTGGCACCTAACCTCATTTCATTGCTTTTGTTTTGCTCGATTGGAGTTGCATACCTATGAAACTTGCTTCGCTGAAAGCCGGTGGCCGTGATGGCACCTTAATTGTGGTGAGCCGTGATCTTAGCCGTTACGTTCCTGCCACCGATATTGCCCAAAGCCTGCAAGCGGCCTTAGAAGACTGGTCTGCTGCGGCTCCGCGCTTAAATGCACTGAGCGAAGCGTTAAACGCGGGTGAGCTGGAACAAGCCGAAGATTTAGATGTAAATCTGTTGGCGTCACCCATGCCGCGTGCCTACGAATTTTTGGACGGCAGTGCGTATTTGCCCCACGTGGCTCGTGTGCGTAAAGCCCGTGGCGCTACTGTGCCCGAGAGCTTCTACGAAGATCCGCTGATGTACCAGGCCACCTGCGCTAGTTTTATTGGCCCGCGTGAAGACATTCCCGTAGTGGATGCGGCTTATGGCATCGATTTAGAAGCCGAGCTGGTGGTGGTGACCGACGACGTGCCCATGGCGGCAAGCCCTGAAGTAGCGGCCGATCACATTCAATTAATTGGTCTGGTGAACGATGTCTCGCTGCGTAACTTGATTCCCGGTGAGCTGGCCAAAGGTTTTGGCTTCTTGCAAAGCAAGCCGCGTTCGGCGTTTTCTCCGGTGTTCGTCACTCCCGATGAATTAGGCGATGCCTGGCAAGACAACAAAGTGCACCTGCCTTTGATCAGCCACATCAACGGCGAATTATTTGGTCGCCCCGAAGCCGGCCACAATATGCAGTTTAACTTCGCCCAGTTGGTGGCCCATGCGGCAAAAACCCGCCCCTTAGGCGCGGGCACCATTGTGGGTTCTGGCACCGTGGCTAACGACGATGAATCTTTAGGCGCATCTTGCTTGGCTGAAAAACGCGTGCTGGAAGTGATTAAAGACGGCGCGGCCAAAACGCCGTTCCTGCAGTTCGGTGATACCGTGCGTATCGAAATGAACAATGCCGAGGGCGAAAGCATCTTCGGTGCTATCGAGCAAACCGTCGTTCAGCATCAAGCCTAAGCTTGCTGATGTACACGATGCCAGCTTCGGCCTGGCATCGTGTATGCCAGGTGATTTGCTAATGGCTTCATAGCGCAACAAGATCAGGAGGGAAGATTAATGGCAGCGATTGAGCTTTACGATTATTGGCGCAGCTCAGCGGCGTATCGGGTGCGTATTGCCTTGAACCTAAAAGGTTTGGATTACCAGCAGCACTCAGTGCATTTGGTGAAAGATGGTGGTCAGCAGCATCAAGACGAGTACACCGCGCTGAATCCGCAACATTTGGTTCCCACCTTAATCCACGATGAACAGGTCTTGACTCAATCCTTGGCTATCATCGAATATCTGGATGAGCAATATCCTGAGCCTGCCTTGCTGCCTCAAGACGTATTGGCACGAGCCCAATGTCGGGCGTTAGCACAATTAGTGGCCTGCGATGTGCATCCGCTCAATAACCTGCGGGTGCTACAGTATTTAAGTGGTCCACTAGCGGCCGATGCCGAGCAAAAGTCGGCGTGGTACAGCCATTGGATTGCCCAGGGCTTTAGTGCTTATGAAACGCATCTAGCCAATAATAAAGGCCCGTACAGTTGTGGTGAACAACCGTCACTCGCCGATTGTTGTTTAATGCCTCAGGTTTATAATGCTCGTCGATTCCAGTGCGATTTAAGTCCGTATCCGCGCCTGTTAGCGGTGGTACAAGCGCTCGAAGCACACCCGGCATTTGCGGCAGCAGCGCCTGAGCAACAGGCCGACGCCACCCCTTAATGCTTGCCGGGGCTGGTTTGTGCTTGCGACTTGTTAACGCTTTTGTTGGAATGGATTAAAAATGCCCCACGATAGCCGGCCGTGAAGTTAGCCAGCCCCTAATTAGCTAGAAAATGCCGCGAATGATGAAAACTGCTCCACTACTGCGCTCCAGCCTCAGCTTATTCGCTTTGGCGCTGGGCTTGGCCGCATGCGCCACCACCAAACCACCCAGTGCCAGCCTCACCAACGGTGCCCAACGGGCCATACAGGTGGCCGATGAGGCCGGTGCCCAAGAACATGCCCCCTTAGAATTACGCTTTGCCCGTGAGAAAATCCTCGCCGCCCAAGAGGCCAATGCGGTGGAAGACTTTGCGCTGGCCCAACGTTTACTTGAACAGGCCGAAGTGGACGCGGAATTGGCTTTGTCTCGAACCAAAGCAGAACAAACCCGTATGCAAGTGGAAAAACTGCGCGCCGAGGTGCGTGATTTACGCCAGAGTATTGCCGATAACTTTGGCCTGGAGGGTTTGGAATGATGTCGTTGGCGAAATCGAATCATACAGTGCTGGCACGGACTGCTCGCACTTTAGGCCAATGGTCGACCTATGCCTTATTGCTTAGCCTTGTGGCGTGCGCCAATGCACCGCGTAAAGATCTACAGCTCGAACGCCTGCAGTCTGACCTGGGTCAGTTGCGCCAAGAAGAACAAGTGCGCGAATACGCATCGCTATATCTAGCCGAAGCCGAGCGTGCCGTGCGCCGTTTAGAACAGGCCGGAACCGATGCGGCCGTGCGTGAGCATCTCACTTACTTGGCCACACGTCGTATGGATATTGCCCGCGCTGAGGCGCGTCGTGCGGCTTCCACCGCTGAGGCGGTGAGCCTAGAACAACAACGCGCCGAGTTATTGGTGCGTAGTAATCGCTTACAAGCCGAACAAGCCCTGCGCGAAGCCGAACAAGCTCGACTGCTCAGTTTAGCCCAGGCCGAAGAGGCCCAGCGCGCGCGCGAAGCCGCTCAACAGGCCAATCAACAACGCGATCAAGCCGATGCCCAGGCGCGTGAAGCCCAAGAAGCGGCCGTACAAGCGCGAAAAGCCGCAGAAACCCAGGCTAAAGTGGCGAAACTGGCGCGCGAAGAAGCCAAGCTGGCCAGTGAGCAGGCGGCTAGCCTGCAGCGTCGTTTAGAGCGCCTGCAATTGCGTGAAACCGATCGCGGTGTGGTGGTCACCTTAGGCGATGTTACCTTCAATACCGGTAGCGCCGAACTGGCACCGGAAAGTCGCCGCAATTTAGTGTCGGTGGTGGAGCTATTGCAATCCGAAACCGATCGCCGTATTCGCATCGAAGGCCACACCGATGATCGTGGCGAGGCCGCGTTAAATTTGCGCATTTCCGAGCAACGAGCCCAGGCAGTGAGCAATGCCTTGGTCGATCTCGGTGTCGATGCCAGCCGCATTACCATCTTAGGCTTGGGTGAAGATTTCCCCATTGCCGATAACGCCACAGCTGAGGGGCGTAGCCAAAATCGCCGAGTCGATGTGATTTTGTTGGATCGCCAAGCTCAGTAAATCTATCTGACCCAATTACCACCTTGTTTTCTGAAAGGCTCGCCAGTGCGAGCCTTTTTTATTGTTTTTTTTACGCAACTTCAACTAGTTGAAGTTCTTTTAGATATCTTAATTAATAGAAGAGAAAATGATTTAAGTTAACTTGGTTGTTTACGTACGAAATGTATTCATAGTTTGCTCTGTCTCAATAAGCGCCAATAAGCGGGCGAGGAGGCCTGTAACTAGTGGCACGCTGATACACCTAAAAAGGATGCAGGT
>JAKSCJ010000363.1 GCA_022360675.1 Lysobacterales bacterium | reverse complement strand
TTGGTTAATGACCAGCGCTCTTTTTTTATTGCCTGCTTGATCTTCGCTTATCGGCGACAACTCAGTTAATTGCCTCTATTAATCACCCGTACCCGGCTTAGGGCTAAAGAATCGCTCTAGCTTACCGCTCATGGCGGCGTAGTCGTCGGCATCGGCTGGTGGCTCTTTGCGTTCACGAATATTGGGCCAAATCCGCGAGTACTCTTGGTTATGCTCCACCCATTGCTCATCGTCTAGCATGCTGTCGGGCAAGATGGCCACTTCCGGGCATTCGGGTTCGCACACACCGCAATCGATACACTCTTCTGGGTTGATCACCAGCATGTTCTCGCCTTCGTAAAAGCAATCCACCGGGCATACTTCTACGCAGTCGGTGTACTTACAACGAATGCAGGCATCGGTTACTACATAAGTCATGCTGAACCCTTAAAAATACTGGACTAAATCGTCGCCCGTTTTCTTGTGCACGGCATGTAAGGGAATGGTGGCGTTCTCGGCAGGGTAGCCGGTAACTAATAAAATATAGGGTTTTTCGGTACGTGGACGGCCGCAGATTTCGTTCAAGAAATCCATGGGTTTGGGCGTATGGGTCAGCGTGGCCAAACCGGCTTGATGCAAAGCGGCGATCAAAAAGCCCGTGGCAATGCCGCAAGATTCATTAATGTAGTAATTCTTGCGATCTTCCTTACCGCTTAACCCCCCTTTGCGTTGAGCAAAAATAGCGATCAACCAAGGCGCGGTTTCCAGATAGGGTTTGTCGTCGTCGGTGCCCAGCGGGTTGAGTGCATCCAGCCATTCTTCACCCGCTTTACCGGCGTAGAACGAACGCTCTTCTTGTTCGGCTTTTAAGCGCACTTCTTTTTTGACTTCGGCGCTGTGAATGGCGGCGAAAAACCAGGGTTGGTGGTTCGCACCGCTGGGGGCGGTGCCCGCTGCACGAATGCAGTTTTCGATAATGCTTTTATCTACCGGGCGATCCGAAAAGTCGCGCACCGTGTGGCGACGACGAATTTCTTCATAAAACGCGCTCGCGCGTTGTTCCATTTCGGCCGTGGGGTATTCGATGTAATCGGGCAGTGGCTGCTGCGGATGATCTTTCATGGCTGTGCCTGTGCAAACGTCGAAAAGACAACAAGCTACCACAAGGAAGACGATGCTGACGATGGCTAGACAGATCGTGGTTATCGGGTACCACAAAGATTGCATTTGTGTTGGGTTTTGTTTACCACACAGCCACTCCTTTGAGTGACTGTGTGTATTCGTCGTTTATTAATAGCACAACGACTTAGTTTGCTGGTTTGGGGCTAAAATATTTGAATTTGATGTTCTCGAAACCTCTGTAATAGGAGTATTCATCGGCAGTGGGCATGGAATCTTTCATCTCGGTACGATTAGGCCATTTCCTGGCGAACTCTGCATTAAGGTTCAGCCAAAGTTCTTTGTCCTTGTCATAGTAATCGAGTTCAGTTTCGTGAATGATTGACTCTTCTGGGCATTCGGGCTCGCAGAGTGCGCAATCGATGCACTCATCCGGGTCAATCACCATCATGTTCTCGCCTTCGTAAAAGCAATCGACTGGGCAAACCTCTACGCAATCGGTGTGTTTACACATAATGCAGCGATCGGAAACAACAAAAGTCATGAGTGAAATCCTTATTCGTATGGCGGCGTCATTTGTAGAACCGTGAAGTCAGAGCAGGTCTAGTGGCTTGATCATTCAAAGCGAACCAGTGCAGATGAGCTATCGTGCTTGTGTTCGAACCTGATATCGAGCAATCAAAGCCACCCACGAACGTGGCGGCTTTGACCGTGCACACTGAATTCAATGAAATGGTGATTTAACGCGCGGGTTTGGGGCTGAAGAACTGCATTTTATGACCAACAGTAGTGAAGCGTGAGTACTCATCGGCGGTGGGCAGCGATTCTTTCGTCTCGGTGCGGTTGGGCCATTCCTTAGAGAACAAAGCGTTCATAGCCACCCAAGCGCTACCATCGGTGTTTCCTGAGAGGCCGCGTTGTTGCAGGATTCCCATTGGAGCTCCCTCACTCTCGTCAGGAATGTCAGCTTCCTCAAAGATCGCCGTTTCCGGGCACTCAGGTTCGCAGATGCCGCAATCGATGCACTCATCGGGGTCGATCACCATCATGTTCTCACCTTCGTAAAAACAATCCACCGGGCAAACATCGGCACAATCGGTGTGTTTACACATCACGCAGCGATCG
>JAKSCJ010000292.1 GCA_022360675.1 Lysobacterales bacterium | reverse complement strand
TGGTGGGGGCCAGTTTTGTTGGCCAGTCGGGCGAACACCAAGCGACTTTCGAGAAAGTGCAAGACCTCCACAGCGAAGCACCTGAGTCCATCGCCTTACGTATTTCGCCGCAAGTGATGCAGCAGTTGGTTCCTGGTCGTGATTACGTGATTGCATACATTGCTTATTCAACTCAGCGTTTACTGCAGAAAGTTGAAGAGCGTAAGGGCGGCCCGGTCGTTATTAATCTGCCCGGTGCTGCACCTGCCTTGTTAGCGGACTCGCCTGAGCTACGTGAAATTCTTGCTTGGGACTTAGACGAAACCGTGACCAGTCCGACCGCGTTAATGCCACTGATTCGCACTGGCTTAACTTCACAAGACTGGCAATACCAAAATTTCTTTCTCACCGAATTAGCGCTGCGTCCACCGCTGCACAAACACCTAAACGACGGGGACCGCGAGCAGATTGTTGCGCTTGCGTTTGACCCCGATGCTTCGCCTTACGTGCCGCGCTTTTTAATTCAGCACGGTGATTTTCTCGGTGAGGCTTTTGATCATTCAGTACGTAGTGAGTTGGCACGAAGTATCTTGCGTACTCACACTTTGCAGCAAGATCAGGCAACGCTGTACCCCTTGCTGATACGCACCGCTATGCACCATCTCGGGAAGCATGGTAATGCAGGCGATGCGCCCCTGTTAAAGCGCTGGTTACGATCAAACAATGTGGCTTTGGTGGAAGAGGCCATGGAAAGCTTGGGTTTTTTGCGTATCCCTGAGATGGATCATTGGCTAAAAGAAGAGTTAAGCCAAAGCTTAAACAGCCAACATAAACACCAAGCGATTAAAAGCTATCAACGCCGCCTGCTGGCCATTAGGGACAAGCAAGGTTGGTAGTCTGTGTGGTCAAAAAAGCACAGATCAAACAATAAGTATCAACGACAACGCAGTGAAGCAAACCGGAGATCCCGATGTTTCATATGTGGGACAGATGAAAGATTAATGGGCTGCACGACTTAAAAGTGTGGAACCCATCTGGAATAACACAACTGGAAGTAGCTTGAGGTACGAGCGATGAAACACAGCCAGCTGACAAAGCTAGGCATGGCGATTACCGCACTAGTTTGTGCCGGTGTCGCAAACGCCGCTATCGAGGAGCGCTCGGGGAGTATGAAAGTATACGAATCCCTACGCGCGGATACATCTCCTCCTTTAACTGAACTGATTCGCATCGTGCAAGAGCGCCGTGCACAGAATCCTGACGATGTGAAACCTGCCAATCACGTTTATCCAAATATTACTGAGCTGCCTAACGGCCCGGTGGTCATGGATCGAACTTTGATCGAAGGCGATGCGCCGTTGCGTCAAACTCAACAGTTTGGCAACCCGCAAGCACCTGCGGTAGAGCAAAGCTTCGATGGTATTGGTCAAAACGATGCTCCGGGTGGTGGACTACCGCCAGATACCAATGGTGATATCGGTCCTGATCACTACATTATGTATATCAATACCGACTGGCAAATCTACGATAAAGACACTGGCCAGCCTACAACTCCTGTCATGGAAGGTGACACTTTTTGGGCTGGTTTCGGCGGTGCTTGTGAAGCGCGTAATGCCGGTGACCCCATCGTTATTTACGATAAAATAGCTGACCGCTGGATGTTTAGTCAGTTTACGGGTACGAACGACCCTGATAACCCCAGCGACGTCAATGGCAACCGCCAATGTTTTGCGGTTTCAACCACGTCAGACCCCATGGGTCCGTATCATCGTTATGAATTCGACTTCACACCCGACTTTAACGATTACCCACACTTAGGGGTATGGACTGACGCCAGTGGTGCGCGCAGCGGTTACTATCTAGTAACACACGATTTCTTGATTACTCAACAAGGTACCTCGTTCCAACAAGCCTCCTTTAGTGTGGTTGAGCGTGATGCCATGATTAACGGTGCAGCAACGGCACGAATCGTACGTTTCACCAACACCGGTTTTTCTGGTGCGAGCTCCTTTGGTGCTCTATCTGCTCACCTGGAATCTACAGAGCTGCCACCTGCGGGCATGTGTGCACCTTTTGTGCATAATCGTGCCGATTTGGATGGCTACTTATTGTGGGACTTGTGTGTTGATTGGAACAATACTGCAAACTCAACTCTGAGTTCCCCCTCGCTGATCTCTGCTGGCGTCGATATCGATAACAATGTTAGTCGTGTACCTCAGCCAGATCCTGCGCCTGATGGTTCGGAGCTCGATGAGTTCTCCGGTAACACGATGTACCGTGCCAGCGCGCGTGCTTATCCGCCCGCTAGTGGCTTGCCTGTTGAGTTGGTGCTGAACCACGTAACCAATGCAGGCGATGGCGTTGGCGGTGTGCGTTGGGTTCACCTAGCACTACCCGATGGCGACGAGCTGTTTGCCGGCGGTTTCGAAACCAGTGAGCCTTTGCCCGCAGGTCAAGAGCGCATTCTTAACCAGGGTGTGTACTCACCTGACGACGATTTCCGCTGGATGGCCAGTATTTCTCTGGATCAAAGCGGTAACTTAGGTGTGGGCTACTCTGTGGCCAGCGATAGCACCTTCCCCAGTGTTCGCTACACCGGCCGCAAACCCGGTGATGCCCCCAACACTATGCGCGACGAGCAAAGCTGTGTAATTGGTGGTGGCGTTCAGGAATTCGTTGATGACACTGGCCGAGCGAGCCGTTGGGGTGACTATGCCTCAATGAGCATTGATCCTGAAGATCAATGTACATTCTGGTTAGCCAGTGAATACTATGCAGTGACTGGTGTAGCCAGTTGGGATAACCGTATTTGTTCCTTCCGCTTCGATGATTGTGGCGATCCGTCCTTTATCGCGCGTAGTAACTTCGATACCGATATCCAAGCTTGTGCATTGAACACCTCACCACGTTCTAACGTCGAGTTGTTCAGCCTGGGCGGCTTTAACGAAACCATTAACTTGGTTGCCGGTGGCCTGCCTGCTGGCGTTAGCGTTAATTTCGATAGCTCAAGCATCAACAGCCTGCCTGGCAGTACCGGCTTTTCACTGGAAGGCCTGGCGGCCTTTGGTGATGGTGACTTCAGCTTTGTTGTGAATGCCAATGGCACCACTCAAAACAGCTCTGTCGCGTTCAACGTGAATGTTTCCGCTGCGATTCCGGGTGCCCCGGTGCTGACCGGCCCTGCTGATAACAGCGAAGCTTCTGTACGCCCAACATTAACCTGGAACGCCGTTATTGGTGCTCAGGAATATCGCGTAGAAGTGGCCTCAGATGCTGCATTCAACAATATTGTTGAAGAAGCTCTGGTTGAAGGCACCAGCTTCACCGTAAGCAATACCTTAGCCGAAGGTGCACGCTTCTACTGGCGTGTTACCGCCATGAACAATTGTGGCCCAGGCGCGGTTTCTGCTGAAAACGACTTCATCAC
>JAKSCJ010000422.1 GCA_022360675.1 Lysobacterales bacterium | reverse complement strand
TCACTTAGAAGGCGGCTGTGATGTGGTGTTTCAGTTGGGCACTGCAAAATACGGCGCACGCAATCCGGAAGGCGGCTTAAACGACGATAAACTTCGCGAAGTCACCGCTCACGAACAAGTGCGGATGGTGGAAATAAAACTATCCCAAGGTGCAAAGCCGGGTAAGGGCGGAATATTACCCGCCGATAAAGTGAACGCCGAAATTGCTGGGATTCGGGGTATTCCTGAGGCGACAGCGTCTATTAGCCCGAATCGTCACCCGGAAATCACCAGTGCTGATGAACTTCTCGACATGGTGGCGCGGGTGCGTGAGGTGAGCGGTAAACCCACCGGTATTAAGTTCGTGCTGGGTGCACGCGGCTGGCTGGACGATCTGTGCCAAACCATTATGAAACGTGGCATTGAGTCGGCCCCCGACTTTATGACCGTAGATAGCTGCGACGGTGGTACCGGTGCGGCACCCATGCCTTTAATGGACGACATGGGTTTACCGTTGCGCGAATCGCTCCCTTTGGTGGTCGATGTGCTCGACGAATACGGTTTACGACCGCGAGTGCGGGTGATGGCATCGGGTAAACGCATTACACCAGCTGAGGTGGCATGGGCTCTGTGTATCGGTGCCGACTTTATCAATAGCGCCCGTGGGTTTATGTTTGCACTGGGTTGTATTCAAGCCATGCAGTGTAATAACAACACTTGCCCCACCGGCGTGACCACCCATGATCCTAAGCTTCAGCGTGGCTTGGTTCCTCAAGATAAAGCGCGCCGGGTGGCATCCTACGCGAAGAATATTCGTAAAGAAGTCGAGATGATTGCCCACTCGTGCGGTGTTCCTGAGCCCCGTCGTTTACGCCGGATGCATGCGCGTATGGTGGTGCAACACGGTCAGTCGATTAGCTTGGACGAACTCCACCCGAATAAAAGCAAAGCTTAAGCAAAACTGCGCTGTATTGATCATCAACAATAGCGCTGTGTATTCGTTTTCCAGCACATTGCCAGCCTTAGCGCTGGCAATGCAATTTCAAAGGTTTGCTCGCGTTTTACCGCACATAGCATTGCAAAAAGCCCTCATTTTCCTCCATATTACAGCCCACGAGCGATGAACTTCATCTGAAGCAAGATGAGCGATGGCAACAGTAGGTGTTGGGCTTTATGGTTTTTTCTTCTCCCGTCATTTCTTCATTATTTTTGGCCAAATTTAAAGCGCTGCTAAGGTGGCGGTTTGGTCGGGTTATGCCTTCAATAAGGCGCAGTCAGGAGAAATTTGAACCCACTATCTTGAACGCTATCTTTGCTGTGCTGCTGTGTTTAAGCGCTGTGCAAACGCTTCAAGCACAAGAAATGGAAGCGCAGCTTGCGTCGGAACAAGAGTGGGTCGGGTCGGAAACCTGCCAAAGTTGCCACCGTGGCCGCTTTGCCACTTGGCACCGCAGTTTTCATCGCAGTATGACGCAAAACGCCAATGCCGAGACTGTGCTGGGCGATTTTAACGGCGAGCCCCAAGAATACTGGGGAGGTGTGATCACGCCGTACCAAAAAGACGGCAAGTATTTCTTCCGCTACACATTGCCCGGCCAAGATAAGGTGTTGGGTGAATATGAGATCACACGGACGGTGGGTTCCCATCGCTATCAACAGTATTTAGCGCAAACACCGGGCACTGCGGGCACGTTTTATCGGCTACATCTTTTATGGCACATCGAAGAACAGCGCTGGGTACATATGAATGGTGCCTTTCTTGGCCCCGACAGCCAGCACTTCGATTCTCAGGTATCGGTGTGGAATCAAAATTGCATCTTTTGCCAT
>JAKSCJ010000166.1 GCA_022360675.1 Lysobacterales bacterium | reverse complement strand
ATTACAATGTAACGACAAAAACTATTTATATATAGAAAAAATCACTAAAATTAATCATACACCCCAGAGCCAAGCCACGGCGACCCAAACAGTGACCAGAGCTCTCTTTTAGTGAGTTTCCTCGCGCTTTTATACAAACCTTAAGATCATGTGATTTCAACCCCAAGCGTTTCCCTACGCTCAGACTCTACGGATACTCAAGCTCAATCCACCGGCTTTAACAGGCCAGATTCATCAACCAACCAACCCGGATTCAGCACTAACTCCCACCCTTCACCCTGCAGCCGGCCTTGTGTGGAACTTGGGCTTTCTTCTGGATTCAATGCCACGACAATAAAAGCAAAGTCGCTGCTCAATAACGCTTCTTGATTCACACTGATTTTTCCCCAGGTATCAATCAAGGTGATCTCCGGATACACCGTACCGTAAGGGCTTAAACTAAAGACTTTTTGTGGATTAAAACTCATACTCATGGCCTCGCCTAAAGGCAAGCGCAAAACTTTTCCTTCAACCAGTTTGGCAATATACCCTTCACGCTGCTGTTTCTGTTGTGCCGTTTTGTTCTGCTCGCTGATTAATAAAGCATCGCCTTGATAGCGCTTAGCCACAACAGCCAGTTCATTGGCTTTCAATCCACTGGCTTTAAGCGAGCCCTCTTGAAGCGCCAGCGCAGTGCCGAGCGTTTTACTGAATGAGAACGATGGCCGAATATTTTCACGCCAAGTGCTTAAGTGTTGATCCAATAACACACCGTAGGCGGGGCCGCTAAGATAGGCGAATGAACGTTCTAAAGAAGGTTGTTGATCGGCGGTATTGAGCTGATCGATTAACCAAGCATGGTCATTTTGATCGTACGCCAAGCGGTATCCGGTGTATTCCGCCAAGCCCTCATTCAATTCGAGTTTTTGCTCGTTCACTTCGGCTGTTTCAAACTGCTGATACCGTAACCGACGAAAGCCCAAAGCATCGATCATGGCTTGGCGCTGCAAGGCCGGATGCGCTAATGCAACCGCCAAAGCACGCAGCTCTAACAATAATAGGTAACGTGCGTTCAACGCCGACAAATGCTCGTTGTTCGAAGGCGCTATGGGCAAGTTCAAATTGTCTTGAATGCGATGCCACGACTCATGGGCCAGCAAGGCCATCGCCGCTTCCGAGCGTTCAGGCAGCGGCAGCATGATCATGCTCCAATGCACGCCCGCCCAATGCTTAGCGGTGTTGGCAATGGTTTCGTTTTCGGGTAACTGGCCTACAAACCAATCGTCCTTGGCAGTCAACCGAGCTTCAGCATCTGCTCGAGTGGCGAACACTTGCCTCGTTACCGGATCAACAAATAATAAAGGCCCACACAGGCTTTTTTGCCACAGCTGCCATTGTGGCGTTGCACAATGTTCGGCGAACTGTTGGCTAACAACGCTAAGCGTTTGCCGTTTCAAATTCTCGCCGCCAGTAGCAGCAAGTAGTGAGGAAAAGATGAGGCAATACGCGCCCAATAATGCCCTGAGCGCGAAGTGATGGCTTACTCGCATGGGTTTCCTTAAAGCAAAATGGAATCCACATACTGAAATTTAAGCCACTGTATTACAACGGAATTAGAGATTATTTGAGCTTTTTAGAGATGATTTAAGCGCCGCCCCCAAAGCTGCCAAAACCCAGCACACGAGTGTCCAATACACTACTGCCAACCCACCTCAGGGAGTAGATCGAGTAGCTCGTTTTCCAGCAACTCCAACTCGCTGAGCTTAGATTCCCAATGGGCACTTTGAAATGCATTCTGCGCCACCGATTCTAAACGGGCATCGATCACCATCGATTCATCGCCATTAAATTTGATGGTTAAATACAAAATACTGTGGATATTCATTTCAGCGGCGGTGGCCAGATATTGCTGACTGCGCAGCAAGCGCGATTGCTCTTCTGCGCTCACTACACTGAAGCCCGAACTGGACTGAATGGAACGCTCAATCTGTTCGATGAATTGCTCGGCCGCTCGCTGTGGGTCATCACCGATCACGCGAGTCAATAAGGCGATTTTGTTTGTGGAGTTGGCATGGTCAATTGAGCTATGAGGTGGCGTCATCATCGACCAAAGCAAAACGAACAGCAAAAGTACGGCTCCAGTTCCCGCCAGCAGCTTCCAACGCTCCATCACTGTAGGTATCTTTGCAGGCGGCGGTTCAGCATTCGGTGTCGGTGGCGAGTGGTTCACAGTTTCAACGAGAGGCACCGATAGACGATAACCCTTTTTCGGAATCGTATCGATACTTACCGAAGAACCTTCCAGCACTTTGCGCAACTTCCAGATCGCCGTACTGATCGCCTTATCGCCCACTAAAAAGTTACCTTCCCACACCTGTTCGATCAGCTGTTCGCGTGTGACGAGTTTGTTTTGTTGATCCAACAGCTGCATCAAGACACTAAAATTTTTCCAGTTCAAAGTACTTTCTTGACCGTTGACAGCGCTTACTTTTTTCTCCTTAACATCCAACGTAAAGTCACCGAACTGAATGAGACGATTATTCACAAAAAACTCCAAGGCCAGTGCACCATCAATATTACTGAGATCAACAATGCATTGAAAGTTAAAACAAAAACATACAACAAAGCACTTGATTTAGCATGTAAAACCAGTAATTTACGTCGCCTATTCGCTTATATTTTTTCCGTCATCTTATTGTCATATTTTCAATAATTGGCATGATGGCATCAAGTTATTTTCAAAAGGCTTTATAAGGATATGGAGCGAGCTGAATTTATTGATCGCTTAAGTCAACATTTACATCAAATAAAACGTCATCATCCATTGCGGCTGTTGATTAGTGGTGCCGGTGCCGTAGGAAAAACCACCTTAGCGAGTGAACTGGCCGGGGCATTCAAAGCCTTAGGGCGTTCGGTGGCTCATGCCTCTATCGACGACATTTACCTACCGAATCGATTCAACCCTCAGCAAGAAAAACCGCTTAAGGTTCAGTACATCGAAGACATCTTCGATTACCAAAGCTTAATCGATAAAGCCTTAAGCCCATGTGGGCCCAATGGTCATCGTCGAGTTCATCATCTCATACCCGATACCGAGCATAACCAAGTCCGGGCTGAGGCTTACACCCAGCTGCCCGAAGATGGCGTGTTAATTGTTGAGGGTGTGTTCTTGATGCAACCCAGCTTGCAGCATCATTGGGATTTCACACTATGGTTAGATACACCCAGTGAGATACGCATGCAAAGGGGTATCCAAAGAGCACAAGATAACGATGTGTATTTTGCGCGCCATTTACTGGGCCATGCGGTCGATAACAAACAAGTGGCCTTGCAACATATTTATCAAAAAGTGTTTGCTCCAGCCCATCGTTTATTTCGTTATCGTTATCAACCACGGCAAAAGGTGGATTGCTTGGTGGATCACCAAAACCCCGAGCAACCATTGATTCTCAATTTGAATGTCGCCTCAAACCAACTCTTTGTTGAACTGCCCGGTAAAGACTCATTACCGCTTAAGCAGCAGGAGTTTTTATCTTAAAGGCTTCATTGAGTTCATATATCAAATCGCTGGCCCATTGGGTGCCGTTAATAACGCCTTTATGCATGATGGCACCACTGAGCACCAAGTCGTGTTCAGGAATATAAAAGGAAAAACTATTCCAAGCGCCGGTGTGTCCCATGGCCGCGTGCCCACCCAATTGCTCTTTATACAAACCCATGCTGTAACCATCGGACAGGGAGTCGGCAACATAGTGATGCAAGCAGCTCATACTCGTGTCGTTCAGTACGTCGCCACGTAATAGGTTACGCAAAAATATCGATAACTCACGAGCAGTGCTTAATAAGCCACCACCGCCGAATAAGTCCATCGATGCATGCCAGTGATAGGTATCGTGCTGTTCGTGATATTGATGCACACGCTGTTGGTTTTCAGCCGGAGCATTGGGGTCGTTTTCTATCCAGGTGCGATGCAAGCCCAGTTGATCCATCGCCAAATAATGGCGTAAGGCATCGTTTAAGCTCATGCCACTGAGTTGCTCGATCATCTGACCTAAGATCACATAACCGGTATCGGAATAGGCAAAACACTGACCGGGAGGATGTTGAGCAGGGCTATATTCAGCCAATAAAGCAATTTGCTCGGCGGGTGTCCAAACATGATCGGGCTGGGCCAAAATACGTGCGAAGTATTCATCGGCCACTGCGTGATCTTCAATGCCTGCGGTATGGTTTAACAAATGACGCGGCGTTAGTGCATCGACGGCAAAGCCGCCTTGCCTTAAGATCGTCGTAATGGCCTTTGGCAGGTGTTGAACCACTAAATCATCTAAGGCCAATAAACCTTCTTCTTGTAATCGCAACACCGTGGCAGCGGTATAGGTTTTCGTGTTACTGGCCACACGAAATACCTGCTCTGGTGTATAGGCTTGATCGCTATCACGCGAGCGTGTGCCCACACATTGCTCGCAGTCTACAGCCAAGCTTGCTGAGGCCACATGAACGGTCGCAGCAGGAATCACATCTTCAGTCAATAAACGCTGTAAAGCGCTTTGCAATACCGCTTTTAGTGTTGCTTGGTTTTTCTTGTCGATGGCGTTGATGAATGGCATCGATTCACGCATCCGTTAGCTGAACTCATGCGCTTTACTTAAAAAGCGCTTATTGATAACCCTTCGCCTGCAGGGTAAAGAGCTGCGCATAGTGGTCTTGGTTTTGCATCAGTTCTTCATGGCTGCCTTGCTCGATTAACTGGCCTTTTTCAATCACCACAATGTGATCGGCCATACGCACGGTGGAAAAGCGATGGGAGATTAAGATGGTGATTTTATCGTGGCTCAGCTGACGAAAATGCTCAAAAACCTCGGCTTCGGCACGGGCATCGATGGCGGCGGTGGGTTCGTCTAGCACCAAAATGTCGGCTTGTTCACGCATAAAGGCGCGTGATAAAGCCACCTTTTGCCATTGCCCACCCGATAGCTCTCGCCCGCCTTTAAACCAACGCCCCAGTTGGGTTTGGTATGACTTAGGCATGGCTTGAATGAAGTCGTCGGCCTTGGCCATATCGGCGGCGCGCTGCCAGCCCGACTCATCATCAAAACGACGCACATCGCCGGTGCCAATGTTTTCGCCCACGGTAAATTGATAGCGACCAAAATCTTGGAAGATCACCCCAATGCGCTCACGTAAGGCTTCCACATTCCATTGTTTTAAATCGGCACCATCTAACAAGATACGACCTTCAGTCGGGTCATATAAACGCGAGAGTAATTTAATGAGCGTGGTTTTACCCGAGCCATTCTCGCCCACCAAGGCCATGCTTTGGCCCGGTTTTAAATGCAGATTAATATTCTCCAAGGCCGCTTGCGCCGCCCCCGGATACTGAAAACTCACGCCTTCAAAACGTATGCCATCATCAGGGTCAGGGCCCGCACTTAACTCACCAAAATTGGGCAAAGCCGGTTGTTCGAGGTATTCGTAGAGGTTCGATAAATACAGATTATCTTCATACATACCACCGATGGCCGTCAGCATAGCCGACACCGCCGACTGCCCCTGACGAAACACCATCAGATACATAGTCATTTGCCCTAAGGTGATTTGTCCTTTCACCGCGGTCAGGGCAATCCAGGCATAGGCCACATAAAAGGCAATGGAGCCCAACACACCCAACACAAAACCCCAGCTGTCGCGCCTAATGGTGAGCTTGCGATCTTCTTTAAACAGCTTTTTGAAGATATCGCGATAACGCTGCAATAACCTCGGCCCCATCTGGAATAACTTCACCTCTTTCACGCCATCTTCGCGGGTGAGTACGGTTTCCAGATAGATTTGCATACGGGTCTCAGGCGAGCGCCAGCGGAATAAACGGAAGGCATCGCCGGCAAATTTGGTTTCTGCCACAAAGGCGGGCAAACCAGCCAACAGCAAGACCACCACGGCCCAGGGCGAGAACTGAATCAACAAAAATGCGTAGCTCACCAAAGAGATGAGGTTTTGCAGTAAACCAAAGGTGCGCGTGACCAAACTCAATGGCCGTTGCGAGGCTTCACGACGGGCGCGTACCAGTTTGTCGTAGAACTCGGAATCTTCGAAATCGCGCAGCTGCAAGGTCTGCGCTTTTTCCAGAATCATCACATTCACGCGCTGACCCAGCAAAGCCCGTAATAAAGACTGACACACCGAAATTCCACGCTGCGCCGCCGCCACGGCCACCACCACCAAGCCTTCGAGCACCACAAAGCGAACCACCTCGTCGGCACCCGCACCTTGGGCATTGGCGGCCGCCACCACGCTATCGACAATCAACTGCCCGATATAAGCCACAGCGGCGGGCAGAATGCCAGCAATCACCGTTAATAGCGCCAACCATAGGGTTAAACCACGGCTGGTATCCCACACCAAGTCCAAGGCCCGGCGGCTGTAACGAAACACACCCAAAAACTGTTTAATGGACGGCAGTTCCTGGCGGTTACCGGCGCGGGTATCGGTTTTACTGGCGTGGGGATTCACAAACGATTCCTTGTACTCGTTATTTCAATAGTGCCATGAGCTGAGTCGATGCGATGATCAAATACAGTGACCAAATACGATGACCAAATACATCAAGACCACTGCTCAGACCTGCATAAGTCTTCAAAGTGCTGAAAATATCGCCCCACATGTAAACCATCCATCAAGGCGTGATGCACCTCCACCGATACCGGCAGCATGACCCGGCCTTGTTGCTCTTGGAATTTGCCATACACCATCTTAGGGATGGAGTCGCTGCTGCGATGGCGTCGCGCATGCATAAAGCTGGTGAAATGCACCCAGGGGAATGTGGAATGATGAATTAAATCGTCGCGCTCGTCGGCCGGATCAAAAGCCTGGCCTGACTTGGCTCTGGCCATTTCTTCAGCCGCACCTTCATAAAAGGTATGGAAGTCTGGGTGATATTTAAAATACGCAAACACCATGCTCTCGTTCTCCAACAAGACCGTGCTGCCGATATCTTGTTGAGGATGCACCAACACCCCTTCGTCGCGTAAACGATAACGAAAGGCTTCTAACTCATTACCAACGCGTGCGCCGCAATACAAAGCGGCAATGGCAAAAGAATACCCATGGGCTTTGCAATAGTTACGCAAGCAGGTGACATCCACCATGGCGCAAATATTAAAAAAGGGTTGCTCGAAGTTGCGATAAAACTCATAGGTGGCGCGGCGGCTCCACTGAGCGATATCCAGGTATTGAGTCATGGTTGGTTCATCCTATGCGGGTATCTATGAATAAAGCAGTTGCTTTAAAGCTGAGTTGCCAGCGGAAGCAAAGAATTATAGGCGGTGCCAAAACGGCTGAATACGTGAGACCACGTTTAAGTAAAAACTAAAGTCGATGGCGGCAAGGTTCTAAAACGAACACCATCCCTAGTGCTCGCTGGAGAGTTCTTAACGTTTGATCTAGCTGGGTATGACCTACCTGGGTATGGTCGACCCTTGGGTATGGGTCGGCCTACGGGTGTGAGCCAATCTTTGGGGCAGAGCTTAAGCTTTGTTTTTGCGTGTATGCATAAAACGCATCATCCAGCCCGCACCCACATCGGCTAACAGCATTAAGTAAGCCAACAAGGCCGCCAACACATGGGGCCAAATACCTTCACCGGGCAAGTAGCGATACACCAATAAACCCGTAGCCAAGCACACCACCGGCGACGACCACAAAATAACGTTATCGATCAACAACACTTCACGACTGAGATTCTGCGGCCGAGTAAACCAATACAACCACATTAAAAACAAGATGACTGGAACCAACATGCCTAGGGTAATCGCCATTGTGAAACCTCGTTATCGATATAAAGTGCACAAAACAGGGTCGCCTTGCGAACGCGGTGAAACCTCACCACGTTCTAAACACGGCAGCTATTTCGTTTTTAGGTTCGCTTCTCATTGAACGCTTATTCAAACATCCAATGCAGCTACATATTTTACCCCAAAGCTCTAATGCCTACAGCTTTTCTTAAGCGTTGCATGAAGGGAGTGGCATAGTCACGCGCTTTTTCAGCACCTTGCTGTAGTACCGCTTCAATCTGCTGGGGGTTACTGATCAGCTCTTCATAGCGTGCGCGCGGCTCGGCCAGCTCGGCGTTAATTAATTCAAACACCTGCTGCTTGGCCTCGCCCCAGGCAATGCCATCGGCGTAGGCTTGGCGCATGGCATTGCGCTGTTCTTCGTTGGCAAAGGCTGCGTAAATGGTGAACAAGGTGGAATCGGTATGATCTTTGGGTTCACCCGGCTCCAGTGAGTTGGTCACAATGCGCATGATAGCCTTGCGCAGTTTTTTCTCGGGCAGCCATAAGGGAATGGTGTTGTTGTAGCTTTTGCTCATCTTGCGGCCATCTTGGCCGGGCAAAACGGCGACGTGTTCGTCCACCTGCGCCTCGGGCAAAACGAAGAATTCTTCACCATAAATATGGTTAAAACGCCCCGCCATATCGCGCGCCATTTCCAAATGCTGAATTTGATCTTTACCCACCGGTACTT
>JAKSCJ010000017.1 GCA_022360675.1 Lysobacterales bacterium | reverse complement strand
GCAAACAGTACTGAAATTACGATTTCGTGACTACTGTACTTGTGGCTCAGGGTAAAACTTCTGAGCGAGTGATTTTTCATGTCTAAGGTTTCAGGCGTAACTTGACTTCACAAAAGGCTCTGAATGTGGCAACTAGCTGAGCTAAACAGGAGATTATTATTTATACAGATGATGGTCGTGAGTTCATTTCGCAGATCTAAAGTGCATCTAGCTGACAAGCAGAGTGCCTTCGAAAGGCCCGGCATAGAAGCTAATTTTGCTGGTTGATAGAAGTCGCTTCTAGCTTCTACTTTGCCGGTTAATACTCTCTCCTCAATATTATTGTTTGTTCCTCAAATTTCTCATATTCTCGCATTTGAAATAGTGCGGACAGAAATATGACTGATCAAATATTGACCTTGAAGGAGGTCGCCGATTACCTAAAGCTGGCTGAAAAAACGGCATATCGGCTGGCTGCTGAGGGACAACTCCCCGGTTTCAAGGTTGGGGGGAGTTGGCGATTCAAGAAAGATGATATAGAGGATTGGATTGCTGAACAAAAAGCATCCCAATAAGAAGTAATTAGCTAACAAGTTAGGAATACTAGAATTAAATGTTGGATGAAAAATTAACCTTATCCCAGCTTGAGCAGTATCTATCCAAAGCTGCTTGGATACTCAAAGGCCCGGTAGATGCCTCTGACTTCAAGGTCTACATCTTTCCATTGCTGTTCTTTAAACGCATCTCAGATGTCTATGATGAAGAGTATAAAGCTGCGCTAGAGGAATCCGATGGTGATTCAGAATACGCAGCTCTTCCAGAGATGCACCGCTTTGAAATACCCGATGATTGCCACTGGAAAGATGTCAGAGAGACAACGACGAACGTTGGTCAAGCCATAGAAAAGGCCCTACGGGGCATAGAGCAAGCCAACCAAGAGTTCTTATACGGAATCTTTGGCGATGCACAATGGAGCAACAAAAATAAGCTCTCTGACAAGTTGCTGATAGACCTTATTGAGCACTTCTCCCAATACACGCTGGGCCGTGAAAACGCCAACCCAGACATGCTGGGGAACGCCTATGAATACCTCATCAAGCACTTTGCTGATTTAACCAACAAAAAAGCAGGTGAATTTTATACCCCCCGATCTGTAATTCACCTACTTGGTCTTATTCTCGATCCTCATGAAGGGGAAAGCATCTACGATCCCGCCTGCGGAACTGGTGGGATGTTGTTGGAGTGCGTAGATCATCTAAAGCACAACAATGAAGACTACAGAACACTACGGCTATTTGGGCAAGAGAAAAACCTGACCTCCAGCTCCATCGCCAGAATGAACATGTTCTTGCACGGTATTGAGGACTTCAACATATTGCGAGGCGACACCCTTCGCCAGCCAGGCTTCTTTGAAGCTGATGGTCTACAAACCTTCGACTGCGTCATCGCCAACCCTCCCTTCTCGTTAAAAGACTGGGGGGCAGAGAGCTGGGCCAATGACCCCTATGGCCGAAACATTGCCGGAGTTCCACCCAAAGGCTATGGCGATATGGCCTGGGTGCAGCACATGGTGAAATCCATGAATAGCACGGGCCGTATGACCGTAGTATTACCCCATGGTGCATTATTCCGTAAAGGTGCCGAAGGTAAAATCCGCAAAGCACTATTAGAACAAGACATGCTAGAAGCGGTCATCGGTCTAGGCCCTAATGTATTCTACGGTACCCAGCTAGCCGCCTGTGTCATGGTGTTCAAACAAAATAAAGAGGCCGAGAAAAAAGGCAAAGTCTTATTCATCGATGCATCTGATCAAATTCGTGTAGGTAGAGCACAAAATCATCTAGAGCCAGAACACGTTCAGCAAATCCACGAATGGGTTCAAGGCTACGCCGATATAGAAAACTACGTCAAAGTCGCCACCATGGGTGACCTGGAAGAGAATGATTTCAATCTCAACATCCCACTCTACGTAGAGAAGGTCATTGAAGACAACCTGCCTTCTGTTGAAGAAGCCATGGCCGATCTAAAGCAAGCCTGGCAGGAAAGCCTGGATGCTGAAGAGAAGTTTAAAGCGGTATTAGAGAAGTTTATATAATGGCGACTCAAGAACTAGACCAAAAGTCTCTGGAAAAATACCTCTGGGGTGCAGCTACAGCCTTGCGTGGCACTATCGATGCCGGTGACTACAAGCAGTACATTTTCCCGCTACTGTTCTTCAAGCGTATCTCTGATGTATACGATGAAGAATTTGAAAATGCCTTAGCCGAATCAGATGGCGACATGGAATACGCAGCCTTTGCTGAAAACCATCACTTTCAAATCCCAGAGGGTGCTCATTGGAAAGATGTGCGCGAAACCACCGTTAATATTGGTTTGGCCCTACAAAATGCCATGCGTGCTATAGAACAAGCTAACCCTGAAACGCTGCACGGTATTTTTGGTGATGCCAGCTGGACCAATAAAGACCGTCTATCCGATGCCATGCTCACTAACCTAATCGAGCATTATTCACAGCAAACACTAAACCTCAGCAATGTGCCCGATGACAAACTCGGTAACGCCTACGAATACCTGATCAAAGAGTTTGCTGATGACAGTGGCCATACCGCTGCCGAGTTCTATACCAATCGTACCGTGGTGAAGTTGATGACCATGATTATGGACCCACAACCGGGTGAATCGGTATACGATCCAACCTGTGGTTCTGGTGGCTTGCTTTTGAATTGTGCCCTGCATTTAAAAGAAGAAAGCAAAGAATACCGAACGCTCAAGCTGTATGGCCAGGAGATAAACCTTATTACATCGGCTATCGCCCGCATGAATATGTTTATGCACGGTATTGAGGAATTCGATATTGTGCGGGGTAATACTTTGTCCAATCCGGGATTTCTGGAGAATGATGAGCTTAAGAGGTTCAATGTCATTCTTGCAAACCCGCCATATTCAATTAAGTCCTGGGATAGAAAGTCATTCGAAAACGATCCCTTTGGCCGGAATGTTTGGGGTACGCCGCCGCAAGGATGTGCGGACTATGCGTTTCAACAGCATATTCAAAAAAGTCTCGACACAAAAAATGGGCGGTCAATATCCCTTTGGCCGCATGGAATTCTATTTCGAGATTCTGAAGCGGAAATGCGTCGAAAAATGATTGAAGAGGATTTGGTTGAATGTGTGATTGGCCTTGGCCCCAACCTTTTTTATAACTCTCCAATGGAAGCTTGTTTGCTGATTACCAAAACAAATAAAGAACCAAGTAAAAAAGGTAAGGTGCTTATTATTAACGCAGTGAAAGAAGTTCGCCAGGGCAAGAATATCGCCTATCTGGACAACGACCATATAGAACGTATCCATAAAGCCTATTCGGCTTTCAAAGATGAAAAAGGCTTCTGTAAAGTCGTAAGCATAGCTGATGTGATTTCTCACAAAGCAAGCTTAAATATGCCGTTGTATGTAAGCAATGTGAATAGCGTAGAAAATACCCTTAGCTTGGACGAAGTTATAAGAAACTGGAAGCAATCTTCTGAAAGCCTGTCGAGAAGCATGGATCAATTATTTGAGGATCTGGGGTAGTTATGGAAGCGACAAATATTGAAACTACAACATTCAGTTTGAATAACCTCGATAAATCTGGTTGGCAAACATATAGATTTGACCAGATAGCGCAGAATATTACGGAAAGAGTAGACCCAAACAATACAGATCTGGAGGTTTACATTGGCTTAGAGCATGTTGACTCTGAATCAGTTCATATTCAACGCTTTGGAAAACCAGGCGATGTGAATGGACAGAAACTAAAGTTTTACGCTGGAGATATTATCTTAGGTCGTCGTCGGGCATATCAGCGTAAAGCAGGCATCGCGACCTGTGATGGATTTTGTTCGGCTCATGCTTTGGTCTTGAGAGCTAATCCAGAGGTAATTGACCCTGAGTTGTTCCCTTTTTTCCTGCATTCTGATTTGTTTATGAATCGCGCAGTAGATATATCTGTTGGCTCATTGTCACCAACAATAAACTGGGGGACCCTAAAACATCAGGAGTTTCGCCTTCCTCCGAAGCGCCTTCATACTTATTTGGCAGAGCTATTTTGGAGTATTGATGATCTTCTAGAAAAAGATAAAAGTTCCTTATCGAGTGCCGAAGACTTGGTTGATGCGAAGAGGCGCGGAT
>JAKSCJ010000479.1 GCA_022360675.1 Lysobacterales bacterium | reverse complement strand
CCCTGGGGGCAGCAATTTCCCGAGCCATTGTTTCGGGGGCGTTTTGATGTGGTGGACCAACGTATTGTGGGGGCCGCCCACCTCAGTATGCAGCTACAGGCCGTGAGCACCAATGGTGCAGCCACCGATTCCATCCGCGCCATTGCTTTTAATACCCTTCCCGAAGACTTGCCGGGCAACGAAATTGAGGTCTTATATCGTCTGAATGTGAACTATTTTCGTGGGGTTCATTGCCAATTGTTAGTGGAACATATTTTATAGCGCGGTCTATTGTTGAGAAATTGTCCCTCATTCCCCGCTGATTGAGCGCAAAAGCTCCCCAATTCACGGGTAGTTAGGCTAAAATAAATCGTTTTGGCAACGACAACGCAGTAAGCAGATGGCCGAGATTGAAACCAATCAAATTCTGAACCAAATGGACGACTTAAAGCGCCGTGGCGAAGCGCTTAGGGGGTATCTTTGACTTCGATCTAAAGCAAGAGCGCTTGGAAGAAGTTAATCGTGAATTGGAAAACCCCGAGGTCTGGAATGAGCCCGATCGCGCCCAAGCCTTAGGGAAGGAACGCGCCCAGCTGGAACTGGCGGTGAACACCCTGGTGGACCTCGACAGTGGTCTGGAAGACGCCCACGAGCTGTTCGAAATGGCCAAGGAAGAGGACGACGAAGAAACCTTAGTTTCGGTTCAAGACGATCTTAATCGTTTGGAGCAAACCGTCGCCAAGTTGGAATTCCAACGCATGTTCTCCGGTGAAATGGACGGCCAGCCGTGTTTCGTCGATATCCAGGCCGGTTCCGGCGGTACTGAAGCCCAAGATTGGTCGGAAATGCTATTGCGGATGTATCTACGCTGGTGTGAACGGCGCGGCTGGAAACACGAGTTAATCGAGGTTTCCCCCGGCGATGTGGCAGGTATTAAAAGCGCCACCATTCGTATCGAAGGCGACTACACCTATGGCTGGTGTCGCACCGAAACCGGAGTTCATCGCCTGGTGCGTAAATCACCTTTTGATTCCGGTAATCGCCGTCATACCTCCTTCGCGGCGGTTTTTGTAAGCCCCGAAGTGAACGACGATATCGATATCGAAATCAACCCCGCCGATTTACGTATCGACGTGTACCGCGCCAGTGGTGCCGGTGGTCAGCACGTGAACCGAACCGAGTCGGCGGTGCGTATCACCCACTTGCCCACCAATACCGTGGTGCAGTGTCAAAATGGCCGTTCTCAGCATCAAAATAAAGACTACGCCATGAAGCAATTGCGCGCCAAACTCTACGAGTTGGAAATGCAAAAGCGCATGGTAGAGCAGCAAAAGCTGGAAGATTCCAAAGCCGATATCGGCTGGGGTAGCCAGATTCGTTCTTATGTTTTAGATCAATCGCGCATTAAAGATCTACGCACCAGTGTCGAGCAAACCGATACCCAACGTGTGCTAGACGGCGATTTAGATCAGTTCGTTGAGGCCTCGTTAAAGCAGGGCCTGTAATCACGCTCGCCATAGACGGCGATAAAGGTTTTAGATGGCTTCAGAGATGAAAGTCAGCCGGGCCCGTGCCCGGCATTATCAGTGGGGGCAGGGTGCCGATGGCTGGCAGCTGCTGAATCAACCCGGCTTAAGTGTGATTGAAGAAATCATGCCGCCCGGTAGCAATGAAACCGCCCACTGGCATAGCAAAGCACGGCAGTTTTTCTATGTGCTTGAAGGTCAATTGGTGCTTCAATTTAACAGTAGCCATGTGGAATTGAGCGCGGGTGAGGGCTTTCATATTGCGCCTGAGCAGGTGCATCAAGCGCGCAACAATAGCAACGAAAACTGCCGCTTTTTAGTGATTTCGAGCCCACATAGCCATGGCGATCGCGTGGATGTGGCGCTGGATTCAAAACCCACGGCGGCATAAAGCATGCCGCGTTTTGTCTTTTTATTCTTTCGATTTTCGACCCAACAGCACAAGGTGAGCTCATGAACGACGCAGTGCAACCGTCTGATCAGTCCGTAGATGAAAACAAACTGATTGCAGAACGGCGCGCTAAGCTGGGCGCACTGCGCGAACAGGGCAGTGCGTATCCTAACGATTTTCGCCCCAACACCACCGCCGCAACTCTGCATCAGCGCTTTGAAGGTCAAGAGCTGGAGCAGTTAGAGCAAGTGAGCGAGCGCTTCAGCATTGCTGGCCGTATGATGGCCAAGCGCGTGATGGGCAAGATTGCTTTCGTTAAGTTGCGCGATCGCAGTGGCGATATCCAGTTAGTCATTCAACGTGATGGCTTGCCTGAAGGCGTATTCAAAACCTTCAAGTCCTGGGATGTGGGCGATATGCTGGGTGCCGAAGGTAAAATTTTCCGTACCCAAAAGGGTGAGTTGTCCTTAAAGCTCACCGAGCTACGCCTGCTGACCAAAAGCTTGCGTCCTTTACCTGAGAAGTTCCACGGCTTAACCGATACCGAAGTGCGGTATCGTCAGCGCTATGTGGATCTCATCATGAACGAAGAAGTGCGTGATACGTTCAAAACGCGTAGCCGCATCATTCGTTATATCCGCCAATTCATGGAATCCCCCGAGCACGATTTCCTCGAGGTGGAAACCCCCATGATGCATCCTATTCCTGATGGTGCGGTGGCGCGCCCGTTTGTGACTCATCACAATGCGCTGGACGTCGATATGTATCTGCGCGTGGCGCCGGAGCTGTATCTAAAGCGCTTAACCGTGGGTGGCTTAGAGCGGGTTTACGAGATTAACCGTAATTTCCGCAACGAAGGGGTTTCGAGTCGACACAACCCAGAATTCACCATGATGGAGTTCTACTGGGCCTACGCCGATTACAACGACTTAATGGATTTATCGGAAGCCTTGATTCGTGGCATTGCCGAGAATGTGGTGGGCCACACCGCCGTGGAATACCAAGGCCAAACGATCGATTTCGGTAAACCTTTTGTGCGTATGTCGATGTTGGAATCGGTGCAACAGGCGTGCCCGGAACTGGCCGATGTGAACCTGCACGACGAGCAACGCCTGCGTGCATTTGCCGATAAAGAAGGGATCAAGCTGGAAGCCCGCTGGGGTTGCGGCAAGATCTTGATGGAAATCTTCGAAGCCAAGGTGGAAGAGAATCTGATTCATCCCACCTTTATCACCCAGCATCCCACCGAGGTGTCGCCCTTATCACGCCGTAACGATGACGAACCCGAGCTGACCGATCGCTTCGAACTGTTTATCGCAGGCCGTGAAATTGCCAATGGCTTCTCGGAGTTAAATGACCCCGAAGACCAAGCCGAGCGTTTCCGCAAACAGGTGGAAGAAAAAGATGCTGGCGATTTAGAAGCCATGCATTTCGATGCCGATTATATCCGCGCTTTGGAATACGGCATGCCGCCCACCGCGGGTGAGGGCATTGGTATTGATCGATTAGTGATGTTGTTTACCGACAGCCCCTCGATTCGAGACGTGTTGCTCTTCCCCTATATGCGCCCTGAGGTGAAGTAACTCAGCGCTCAAAGCGGGTAATCACCGCCAGAATGATCGCTGGTTGGTCGCGCCTGTATTAGCTGGCTGGAGTTTATCAAACGGCAGTTCGTGTTCGATGAGCTGCCGTTTTAACGTTCCCTACAGGGCTGATAAAGCTGAGCATATAGCGCAAAGTTAGGCTTGCCTTCGTAGCTAGCGTGATACTATGGGCAGTGCTAGCGGAACCTAAAGTGCCGGGTGGGAATCCAAACCTGTAAGTGGCACAAAAATAATGTAAATAATGCTGCCAAAAGCTGAATAATCACTTGATTAGTAAAAGCTAAAGCTGTTACTAATAGAGTGGTAGTTAGCCATATTTAGCAGTTTGGGTAAAAAAGATAAATAAACTGATTGCCCAGACCAAAAATGCTGAGCAGGCGCTTCGAGGATGGAGAAATGCGTCGTTTTGTATGGATTATTGCATTAATTGCAATCGCTTTGGCTCCTGGGGCCCAAGCGGCCAATTCCTTATTGTCAAAAGGCTCGTGGCATCTTTCTTCTGCCGCGGGTTCTTCGATATCTCACTTCATCAGCCAGCTACCAAGCAAAGCGCTTACTGGCACTCGGGCACCGTTGGTTCGCTTAACGTCGAGCGTACTCTCAAACGCTCCTTCAGTGGTTGCCATGCAAGCGGCTGAGGCCAGGGTTAAGCCGGTCAGCAGTAAGCCCGCAGAAGCGAAAAAGCCCATTTCTTTAAGCAGCGCAGTGGCTTTGCTTTGCCTTTCGCTCATTATCCTGATTGCGGCAGTACGTGTGGTTTTAGCCCGCAGTATTCACGGTGGAAAATCGTGAACTTCTCTCCTTTTGCTTTCCTTTGAGACAAAGCGTTCAAAAATAAGCCATTTATCGCAAATTCCTCTCGGCTAAACCGATTTTTATATCTTAAGTCTTTGATATAGGAACTCTTCCTCTAGCGGCAAGTCTTATGATGCAAGGATTATTTGCGCCCTTTTTGATCAATTTAGACGATGATTTTCTGTGATCTCTGCCGTATCGATGGAAAAAAATCGATGATATTACATGAATCAGACTTTTGGCCCTTGCTAATCCTAAAAGCATGTAGTAGTTTACGTACGAAAGTTGGCGTACATTTTGAAATGCCGCATAAATCCATGATTAATGCGGATTTACGAGGAACAGACTGAACCACAGTCACTTCCTGTTAGGAAATACAGACCAGGTATTTAACCTTTAGGAAGAAGGGGCGGAGACGATGATGAACAGTACCAATCATTCCATGCAAATCGATCCTTTTGAGTACTACCCGCGCTTGCGTCGAGTAAAAGCCTATGTTGAAGATCATCTTCATGCACCGATTCGACTAGGCGAAGTGGCCGAGGCGGTGGGTCTTAGTCGAACTTATTTTTCCAAATACTTTTCTGAAAAAACAGGTAGTAATTTTTCAGATTGGCTGATCAAAACCCGCGTTCATAAAGCGAAAGAAATGCTGGAAGAGCAAGATTTCAGCATTGCCCATGTAGCCAGCAGCAGTGGCTACCAAGATATGCGCACTTTCGAGCGCAACTTCAAACGCGTGACTGGCATGACTGCCATGCAATATAAAAAGAGTTGTCGTGGTCGCCTAACTGGCGCGCACCAAGCCCTGCATCAAGGTTTAGGTTATATTCGTAACCCATTGACTGCGGTTTAAACTCATACGGTAGTTAAAGAAGATAGAGAGCGTTTAAACCGGCTTCATATGAGGCCGGTTTTTTTATGCGCAAAACCAAATGTATCGCTTAAGAAAATATTGTTGATATCAGTGTATTTATATGCATTTCGGCAGACTAATTTATAAATTATTAATGTAAATGGCTTTATTTACCTGGATGGGCAGGTGTTGCTATGCTGCCCGAGATTAGTCATTTGAATAAAAGCAAACCAGCAGTATCGAAAGTTACGCCAATCTGTGGCGTGTTAATGCTAATAAACAGAACCCTTCATGGATGAATCGCCGGGTTAAGCACGATGTGGGGGAATATTGTGCAGGTTTTCAGGAAAACGCCAGGGTTGGTGTGAACTGAATAACAACAACGGGGATATTCATGAAAAATCGATCAACGCACCTGGCTTTAAGCATCATGGCCATGGTGGTTTTTAGCACTGCCTATGCTCAAGAAAGCAAAGTGGATACGCCGCCTACCGGGGGCCATGCACCAGTAACCAACGGTACCAGCAATGTGGATGCTTTTGGTTATGAAGTTAATAGCTGTACGAATACCTTTTTCGATATCAGCACCACGGGCACTTCAATTGTTACTGGTGACGACGAGACTTCACCACTTCAGCCATTAAATACGACGTTTAATCTCTATGGCGAAGACGTTAATGCCTTGGCCATGATTAGTAATGGCTTTTTGTCCACCACCGACGACTCTGGGGGTGATCTCTCGAATGATTGCCCTTTGCCTGCGACGCCAAGTACAGGTACGGGTGCGCGTATTTATGTGCTGCAAGATGATCTTGTACTGCCCAATGGTTATTTTGAGTATTTCAACACCTGCCCATTACCATCACCGGAATTTCCAGGGTTGAGCCTGGGTTGCCATATTTTCCAGTGGGATGAGGCTGACCATTTCGGTGGCGGTTCTGCATTTGATTTTCAGGCGGTGCTGTTCGATGACAGCTACGAGATTGTCTTTATTCACGGCACTGGTAATCCGGAAGCGGGCTCGGGTTCGACCACAGGTCTCCAAAATATGGATGCCAGTATTGGTTTAACGTTTGCTTGTGATACCGCAGCCTCAATTCCAGACAATAGCTCTCAATGTATCAGCCACCCGCAACCCAATATCACCGATATAAGCGTCAGTGTGAGTGATAGCGTAGACCCAGTGTTCCCTGGTAATCCTGTGACTTACACGGTGACCGTTGATAATAACGGGCCGGGTATGGCTGAGAACGTGGTGGTGAATACAACCATTCCGGCGGGTTTGACAGTGGTTTCCACCTCGGGCTGCGCTGAAGACCCGGCAGGTTCGGCGACCTGTAGCTTGGGTACGATTGCCGATGGTAGCCAAGCGCAATTCACGATTATGGCCACGGTGGATGCGGGTGCCAGTGGCACTTTATCAGTGATGAGCACGGTGGCATCAGATGAGTTCGACACCGATGCGATGAACAACAGCGCCACTGAAACCACCAGCGTTGGCACCTTCAATGCCGACCTCAGCATTAGCAAAGTGGCTAGCGTGAGTAATGTAGTGGCAGGCGACAGCTTCAGCTACACCATTACCGTGTCGAATCTGGGCCCCGACGCTGCCGATAATGTGGTGGTGAGCGATGCCTTACCAGCCGGTTTGACCTTGGTGTCCACTTCCGGTTGTAGCCAAGATCCTAATGGTGTGCCCATGTGTGGTTTAGGCACCATCAACTCTGGTGCTAATGCGAGCTTCACCGTTAATGTCACGGCTAATGCGGGTGTGACAGGTGCCATCACCAATACCGCTACGGTCAGCAGTGACACCACCGATCCGGTGGCTGGCAACAATAGTGATTCCGCCATGGTTCAGGTGGATGCGCCCATGGCTGATCTTCAACTCAGTATCTTTAGCAACACCATGGGTGAGGTGAATCCGGGCGATAACCTGGGCTTTACATTGAACTTGCTGAATGCGGGTCCGCAAGATGCCAGCAATGTACAAACCCAGGTGAACTTGCCCAGCAATGTGAGCTTTGTGTCATCAGCGGG
>JAKSCJ010000306.1 GCA_022360675.1 Lysobacterales bacterium | reverse complement strand
GCTCTGCAAGACACCGGTAGCTTCTTCGGTAGCCCGCTGTCTTGGAGCCCTCTGGGTGATCTGGGCGTAACCGACGGTGAATCTGTACTGTTCGCTCTGCGCGGCTCTACCGTTACTGGCCCCACTTTACCTCCTCCAGCTTCTGTACCCACCATGAACACTTGGGGCCTGTTAGCCCTGGCTCTGGGTCTGATGCTGGGCGGTGCTTTCGCAATGCGTAAGCGCTTTCAGTAATCACTGAGTCTGAGGCGGCTTTTTGCTGCCTCAACTACAAAGCCCGCTTAATGCGGGCTTTGTTTTGCCTAAAATTCCTCCGCCACCAGCCATTCATAGCCCTCGCTGCAATCGATCCTTACGGATTCAGTACCTTCATTCACCAGCAGCACTTTCAGCTTATCTCTGCCTATCGACTGGCCGTGTGCCTACCGCATTCATCAACACAAACCCATCAACATAGACCCACCAACATAAACCATTACTTTGCCGCTCAAACACGCTTCCAATAAAGAGTGCCGATGGCCATTGCAACCGTGCCGCCCCACAGCCTTAAGCGATAAACGGGCATAAAAAAACCCCCAGCCAAAGCTGGGGGTTTTTAAAGCTATCGAAACTCGCTAGGTCTAGCGGAGTCGATTAGAACTGTAAGCTCCAATCGTCGATGAAGCCGTCGTCGCCGTTGAATACGTCACGAACACGCAGACGCCATGTGCCATTAGCAGATTCGCTAGAGGCATTCACGGTGTAGGTGGTAATCACGTTGTCGGCACCATCACGACCATTGCTGTTTTTCAGACGATAGGTGCTGCCATCGGGTGCAACCAAATCGATAACCAAGTCACCACGATAGGTGTGCTTGATATCAACGCCAACGCGCAGATCGCTAGGTGCATTACCTGAGCGGCTTACGCTGATGGGGCTTTCAACCGTTGCATTGCTGTTGATGGTGAAGTTTGAGGTGTTCTCGAAGAAGCTTTGTTGGCCACCGCCACCACCGCCGGTCACGGTTGCCGTTAAGCTGGCACCAGAGAATGCGCTGAAGCCATTAACCATGACGTGCCAAGTGCCCGCTTGCGGGTTGGGGAACGGGCAGCTTTCGTTGTTGCCACCAGCAAACGGACGGCAATCGAAGGTGTTCAACGTGGGCGCTGAACCGAAGCGAACATACAGATCACCATCGCCAGAACCACCAGCCATAGCCACATTCAGGTTGCTCGCACCAGCGGGCACTTGAATGGTGAAGAACTGCTGTTGGCCTTGGCCACCAGACAAACCGGTTACCGGTACGCCGCTGGTCAACTGGGTGGGACCACCACCGCCGCCGCCAGTACCGTCTAAGATGGCATCAATGGTGGCTTCAGCGTCGGCAACACCGGCACCACAACCGCCAGAGCAGCTACCCGGAATAGAACGAGCATTGTCTTCTAACAGGGTTTCGATTTGTGCCGGAGTTAAGCTGGAGTCAGCTTCGATCATCATCGCAACCAAACCCGCAATATGCGGAGCCGCCATGCTGGTGCCTTGATAGAAGGCATAGCTTTGGCCCGCAGGGGTGGTGGTGCCAGAGTTCAGAGTAGAACGAACACCATTGCTTTGAATGTTGGTTTCACCACCCGGAGCTGTGATGTCGATCAGGTTACCGAAGTTAGAGTAAGAAGCGCGGTTACCTTGACGATCTAAAGCGGCCACTGCAATCACGTTGTTACAGTTAGCAGGGCTTGCAGTCGATACGTTTTGGTTTGAGTTACCCGCCGCAACCACCACGGTAGAACCACGGTTAACAGCAGAGTTAATCGCGTTTTGGAAGGTGGAACCACAAGCACCGCCGCCACCTAGAGACATATTAATGACTTCAGCGGGGTTAGGGTTATTAGGTACACCGGCTACAGAACCACCAGAAGCCCAGATGATGGCTTCAGCGATATCTGAAGTTGAGCCACCACAGCGACCCAGTACACGTACCGGAACCACTTGGGAATCAAACGCCACACCAGCAACACCGAAGTTATTGTTGGTTACCGCAGCAACAGTACCTGCCACGTGGGTACCATGCCAGCTAGAGTTTTGTGCAAAAGGTACGCCACATTCGTTAGCGGAGAACCAATCGCCTTCATCATTCGGGTTAGAGTCACGACCATTGCCGTCACGGGCAGTGGCTGCGCTGCTGATGAAGTCATAACCACCAACCACGTTACCGTTTAAGTCACTGTGGCTCGCAATACCGGTATCCAATACCGCAACCGTTACGCCTTGACCTGTAGCACGGTCCCAAGCGTTGGGCAGGTTCAAGCCGCCAGTGGCTTCAAAGTAGTGCCACTGTTGGTTGTAGGTGGTGTCGTTTGGAGTAAATTGAATGGTCATGCGTACATCGGGCTCGATGTAGGCAACATTGGCACTGCGACCAAAGGCAACCATTAAATCTTCAGCTTGAGCTTTGCTCAGCTTTTCTTGAGTTTCGACCAGGTGACCGCCGGTGGCCAGAGTGCGCACCATGCTCAGGTTCATGCCTGTATCGGAGTGAATTTGATCAAGATGCTTGCTAACCGCGTTGGTAGCAGCAAAGCCACCAGAGCTTTGATCGTTGTAGTAAACGATAAAGCGGTCATAGGTGTCTTTTTCTTGTAAGGCGGTGAAGTTGGCGCGGCTAGCCATAGCACGCATTTCTTCGCCATCTGCTGCCATCGCGCTTTGAGCAGCGCCCCCCAGAGAAGCAGCAATCGCAATTGCCAGCCAAGCACTGCGCTTAGCGTGTCCTTGCATAGTCATAAGTCATCGTTTCCTTAAACAGTCGGCTTGTTGTAGCGCAAGCCACATAACGATTAAGCATCCGGGGTTTTATTCATTACGGTGTGTGTATCGGCTTTTAACTAAAACAATAACTAAAAACAGATTCCATCGACCTTTGGAATCGAATACCACACCAAACCCTCGGTACGCTTAACTCCCTCGTACGCACTCATGTGCAGCGAGGAAACTAGCACCGACCACAAACGAGTGTCAAATCGATGACACAGTGCCACTATCGTGCCATAACGATAAGTACACAAAACGGTATTGTTCAGTTTTAAGCGATATCAACAAGGCATTAAAGAAGGTTTAAGCATCATCGTTTTTCAGCACTTGTAACGAAAAGAATAAGCAGTTCAATTAGTCAGCGCCATCTGCATTGGCATGATGAGCGACACTTTATTGATACGTTAATCAAAGCAGCATTCACACTTATACCTGCTAGTTTGAAAAGTATTAACAATTTGCCATGACTCAATACTGATTCACTCATACTTTTACAATAAAAAGGTCTTAAACCCAGAGCTTATCTGACTTAACTAAAGTGTAATTTTTTTGATGTTGATCGTGAAATTGACGCTTCCGGCAAAGTCAGTATTCAACAATCGCAGCAAAATAAAGCCACACTATAACTAACAACATTAGTTTAAAAAAAACTAAAGCATTAATCGCAAATTCGACATAGCAAGTAACACGGCTCTATGGGTTAGTATGCGTGCAAACAAAAACAATATGCAGTTAAATGTAATAGCTAATTAATACGAGTTAAATGAATTGATCACAGCATCACCAATGCCAGAAAGTAAACCGCACGATTTACACATTAAGCGCTTTGAACATTGAGTCACGATAAAAAACATCATCTCGCCATCAAGCTCAGTTATCATATTTTGCTGTTTTATGTTCTTACCTTAAACGCAAACGATAAAAAGCCATGATACGGAGCAAAACTACTATGCAGCGAAAGGCAATCAACAAGCGATCTTTGCTATCGCTGGCCTGTGCCGCCATGCTACTGAACGCTTGTTCCTCTAACGAGGTGCAAAACTCTGCTGAGCTTGGCCACACCGTGCCCGCTCAAGGGCGTAACGTTATTTTGTTCCTGGGCGACGGCATGGGAATCTCGACCATTACCGCTGCGCGTATATTTGCTGGGCAACAACAGGGCTTACCCGGTGAATCTTATGAGTTAAGCTTCGAAAAATTCCCCCATGTGGCTTTGTCGAAGACCTACAACACCGATCAACAAGTTCCCGATTCAGCCGGCACCATGAGCGCCATTATGACCGGCACGAAAACCCGCGCGGGGGTTATTTCCATCCAGCCCGAGCCCGGCCGCGGTGCCTGTGCCGATAGCCGCCAGCAAGAAGCCATGACGTTATTGGAGCTGGCAGAAATGACCGGTATGAATACTGGGGTGATCAGCACCGCACGCCTGACCCATGCCACACCAGCGGCCACTTATGCCCACGCCGCCGAGCGCGGCTGGGAAGATGACAGCGGGCTTTCAGGTGCCGCGCGCATCGAGGGTTGTGCCGATATTGCCCGCCAATTGATTGAATTCCCGTATGGTGATGGCCCCGAAATCGCCATGGGCGGCGGCCGTCGCGCCTTTATTCCGGTAGGACAAATCGACCCCGAATACGACGATAAAGTGGGTCGTCGCCAAGATGGCCGCAACCTGGTGAACGAGTGGTTAGAAACGCGCGACGATAGCCACTACGCCTGGAACCAAGAAACCTTTGAGGCTGCCTTTGCCAGTGACGAAGGGGCAATTTTAGGCTTATTTGAGCCCTCGCATATGCAATTCGAGCACGATCGTGTTGCCACGGGCAGCGGTGAGCCTTCGCTCGAAGCCATGACCCGTGCCGCCATTCAACGTTTAAACGATCTCGACGAGCCCTACTTTTTGATGGTGGAAGGCGGCCGTATCGATCACGCTCACCACGGCGGCAATGCGTATCGTGCTTTATCGGAAACCGTGGCCATGGCCGACGCCGTTGCCGCTGCGGTAGAACTCACCAACGATCAAGAAACGCTGATTGTGGTTACCGCCGACCACAGCCATGTGTTTACCATTGCCGGCTACCCACAACGGGGCAACCCCATATTGGGCCTGGCGCATGGACATCGTAACGATGAACCGGCCGACGAGCCGATGCATGCTCAAGATGGCCACCCCTACACCACCGTAGGTTATATGAACGGCCCCGGTTACCGTGAACAACGCGGCCCCATCACCCAGGAAGAGGCTTTAGATCCCGATTTCCGTCAACCCAGCCATATTCCTTTAGAAAGTGAAACCCATGGCGGTGAAGACGTGGCGATCTTTGCCCAAGGCCCGGGTTCCCACGAGATTCATGGTGTGATGGAGCAAAACGAAATCTTCTTCGCACTCATGAAAAGCCAGCCCAAGCTGTTCAAACGCTGGCAGAAGATCAACAAAAAACACGGCTGGCCCGTGGATCCCGACGTTCTTGATTAAGCCTCTTGGATAAGTCTCCATCCAGGCGCTCTCAAAGAAAACGCCTGAATTAAACTCGCCTGCTCTCGACAACACCGTGTGCGCAGCGCACGGTGTGCCCATCGAATGCGATCAAGCCCAGCTACTCCTGATCGGATAAGTCCGTACAATACGTTCAAGAATTTAAGAACCTTTAGGGAGTAACATCATGAAAGGAGCATCATCTGCTGCCACTTTATTTATTGCGAGTGCCTTACTGAGCGCTTGCGGTTCCAGCGAAGAAGCCCAAAAAATGGCCATTGATGCAGCCGTTACCAAAGGCGCTAATAAAGAACTCCTGGAGCAAGGGCAGTTTGTTTACAACCGCGTTTGTGCCAGTTGCCATGGTGGCAATGGCGAGGGGCGTGGCAGTGGTATTCCGCCCTTACATCCTTCCGATTACTTCAGTGCTAATCTCGATCGCAGTATTGGCCATGTCATTAATGGTGCCGTGGGCCCGATGACGGTGAACGGCACCAATTACGACGCCATGATGCCCGGTATGGCGCATTTATCCGACGCCAATATCGCGGCAGTGGTGAGCTTCATTTCACAAGCCTGGAACGACAGCAACGCGGTCAGCGCCGAGCAAGT
>JAKSCJ010000058.1 GCA_022360675.1 Lysobacterales bacterium | reverse complement strand
GGTGTTTTCCACGGTTACCGCCAAGGTTAAGCGCGCTTCGTCTTCTAAGCCCGAGCTACTGAAATCTCGTCCTTCCAAAATTTGGTACGACTGCGTCATCGAGGCCTCTGCGGCCTCAGGTTGGCGGTCGCGCGCCAGGCAATAGCCTTTGATGTTGTACAGCCAGGCTTCGGCCAGCAGGGCTTCAGGTCGGCTCATTAAGCCACGCCCGATTTCACCAAAGCCATCGCTCACATGGGCCAGCGCCCGGCCAATTTGACCCAGGCGGCGGCCTTCGGTGACGGCCAGACGGTACCAATGGGCGCAACGCACCGGCGCGTTTTCTTCCAGCGCAATGGCTTGGCGTAATTGGTTCAGGATATAGCGCGCAATGGCGTCGTCGGATTCAGCAAAAAACTGACGATTATGGGCGGCAACCGCGCAAATGCCGTGGAGAATGGCGCGTCTTTGGGCGCTTAAATAACCACGCCCCATGGCGATGGCATGCTGGGCAAAGAACAAGGCACTGGCAAAGGCGAACAATTGAAACGAATGGCAAGCCGCTGAGAACAGCACAAACCATTCATCCTCACCGCTGGCAACCGCTTGCGGATAAATAATATGAATGGCACGAGCGTCCCAGGCTAAATCTTCATCGGCAAGCTTAACGCCTAACCAGAATGCCTCGTCGCTTTCTTGTTCTTCTTGGCTGGCTTCGTTGAGATGGATTTCTTTAAAGGCGATGGCTTTGCGCAGGCCATATAGGCTGTTGCGATGGTTTTGCATCGGCGGTAGCCATTGGATGCCATGGCCTAAGACTTCGATACGAGGCAGCGTGTGGTAACGCTCGGGTAAACCCACACACCAATAAATATCCAACGCTTCGTGCTGAATCAAATGAAACATCAAGCGCGTGCTCATATCGTCGAGGCGCGAATAATCGGAAACCGCGATGCGAATCTTACGCTGCCCGAACATACGTACCAGTAAGCGTGCGCTTTCTTGGATTAAGTGATGGCTTAACGCTAAGTTATGAGTGAGATTCGATTCTAAACGTGCAATGAGTGGACGATAGCGCTTTTGCTCGTAGGGGCGATTTGCCTCTGTGCTGTTGGTGCCACCAAAAACCAGGCTCAGCAGCGCTTCGTGTTCGCCATAAAGCTGTTGTTTATCGCTGTCGTCCATTTGCGCCAATAGGGGCGACAACAATTGACGCAATAGCAACATGGGCTGAGGCGGAAACGCAATGCCGTGAACATAGTACTGTTCGCGCTCGTTATCTTGCCGGGCGATAGATTGGGGAAGCAGAGAACAGCCAGATA
Organism: Lysobacterales bacterium; assembly: GCA_022360675.1. GTDB lineage: Bacteria > Pseudomonadota > Gammaproteobacteria > Xanthomonadales > Wenzhouxiangellaceae > JAKSCJ01. Next base: position 5,392 of record JAKSCJ010000058.1, on the reverse strand, counting down.
AATGGTACAGCTCGAACACGTTGGAATCCTCTTGAATTCAAAAACAACGGTATGACAAAGGCTATTGTGTCGTGCCCACAGCACCAAGAAGATGACTTGAACACATATGAGAACCGCTTAGTGGTACGAGCGATCAACATCTAAAACGATGAATTTGTAACCACAGCAGCTTCGTTAATCGGTAGCCCGAACGTGCGAACCCCGGAACACCAGGGGCGTATTCCGGGGATCGGAGATATCGTTTGTAGCGCTAACTTTGCACTGCTTGTTAGTGCAAAGTTCTGCGTTTTGTATGAACCAGCCAGGGGGACGGCGCTGCCAATAAAACGCGTTAGCGTCGACTAAACCGGTGTTTAGTCGTGAACGGCGCTCATTAAATAAATGCCGGTACCGGTGTGCTTACGCATTTCATCCAACGATAATTCGGCAGTGCGTGCAGTTTTGGCGCTGTCGATCATTTGCTCGATTGAAACGTCGGTATTCAGGCCGGCAGGGCGAATGGAAAGGTCGCTGATATTAACTTGCATGGTTGAATCCTTTTACTTCAGTAAGAGCCCAAAATCCATTTGGGTGTAAGGGGTTATGATTTGACGCTGCCGTTATACAGTGCAAGGGATAACGATGGTCGGATCGTTGTACTTAAGCGGCATCGTCTTTTCAGTATAACTATAGTCGTATTGACTTAATGCATACGGCTTCTAGTTAAGAGACCTGGAAAGTATAAAAATAATGACATGTACCTCGCAAGATTTTTATTTAAGCCATCTGTTTATAAGCACAAACACTCGCCTTATACCTAGAACTTAAAATGCATGACTGCAAAGCGGCATAATGGTTTACGTTGTAACTGTGTCGAGTAAATAGTTTTAAATGGAATAGCTTGATTACTTTTTCGTTGCTATTTCATCAAATACTAAATTCCATCAAGTACTAACGCTTGTTATTACACCAAGTTGTTTCAGGCGTAAGTGAATCAACGATGGTTTCAGCAACAACGAACAAAGTCATCATGTCATTGTGCTAGTACATTAAAACTGCACAGGCGATAGTTGCAACAATAGGCCGCTGGATGATAAAGCGTGCATTGACTGGCGCGTATTGACTGATTTAATCCGTACAAGTTTATACATAAAAACTTGTTATGCAGTTCATGCCTTAACTTGCATTGACAGTTAGCTCTTACCTGAGAAACATCAATGCTAAACGACACCATCAAACCGCTGGGTTTAGGCGCCCGAGCGCTTAACCTGCCACTCGTATTTCTTTAAGGCTTCGATCACTTTGTCGCGGTGATCGCCTTGGATTTCTAACACATCGTCCTTTAAGGTGCCGCCACTGCCGCACAGTTTCTTTAGCTGTTTGGCCAGATCTTGCAACGCTTTACCGCTAAAAGGAAGGCCACTAATGGTGGTGACACCTTTACCTTTACGGCCTTTCGTTTCGCGCCCAACACGCACAATGACATCCTTGGGGTTGCTGGGTACGACGCTTGCTTTTTTACGGCAACGACATTGGGACTTTATCCGATCACATTGTGGGCAATATTGCGCTGGATCAGTTGAGAAAACAGTTGGGCACATGTCATTCACAAAGTTGGGCAAGGGTTAATGCAAGCGTTGCATTATTCAACAGTTAGCTTGCGAGTTGGTAGCGCAGTTACAAACAGCGCTGATTGCCTTAGCTAAAAATGCTGATGAAGTAAAGTGTTTTTGTTTGCAGATTTCAGTGTTTGAAATTAAATGCAATTGTTGTTCTTGGTTGGCCTTGTGCTTGGCTTTGCGTGACGCAGTGTTCTAACCAACTCGGAAACATCACAAAACGCCCCGCTTGGGAGAGCACGGTTTTTCGATAACGATAATAGGGGTTATTGGGATTAGTACTATTAAAGTAAGGACGCATAGCGGGAAAGCTGGCACGAAAAACGGTGTTGCCGCTGTTTTCGGGCACTTCTACATAGTACACACCGCAAAACGGACCAATGCCAGCATGGCTGTGGTATTCCTGGAAGCTGCCATAGTCCGAAATGTTAAACCAGCTCTCGGCAATGCTTAATGCGCGTTGTCGAGTATCGAGTTCTACTTGTTCACAGAAATATTGAATCGCTGGCTGAATGCGCTCAAGCAAACGCTGCATAAAGGGTTGACGATGCAATTGGCTGTCGACCATAAACGAAGCATACACATTGGCCACTCCGCCCCAATTGCCTTTCTGCCCTTCGGGGTGTGCTTCGGCTAATTTGTTAAACCTGAGCGATAAATCACGATTGATGTCGGCCATATCGTCTAGATCGGCAACATAAAGTGGCGTTGGGAAAAAACTATCCAAATGCGCTTTCATGGTGGCTCAACTCGCTTCAGGGATCGTTATGATTATGGTGGGTTTCATCGACTGAGATGTTGATTCAACGACGCTAATTTCGAGTCGAAGGCGATGAAGAAACAGCGAATGCTACGGGCTTTACTCGAAAGTAAGCGCCGTGATTACTTCAAATCACGGCGCTTATTTGGTCGTTTAAGCGTCAAACATTAAGGCTAAATACTGAGGCCAAACATGATGGCCAGGCTGTGTGGCTAGAAAAACAGCTGTTGGCTCCAGTGTGCCAGATGGCCGGTGAGGAAGGCCAAATAATTGCCTGCCGCATAGCCGATTAACGCCATCAAGATGGACACCGGAATCAACGACTCACGATGATAGGCGGCAACTACGGGAGCCGACGCCGCTCCGCCCACATTGGCCGCCGAGGCAATCGCTGCGCTGTGTACATCCACCTTCAAGAGCCATGCGCCAAACAGCACGAAGGCACCGTGGATGAAGATCCAAATAAAAGCACCCAAAATAAATACCGGAGCTTCGCTGAGTCCGCTGAGTTCGGCTCTGGCGCCCATGCCGGCGACGAAAAGGTAAATCAACGCGGTGGCGATGGGGCCGGCACCTGGGAGTTCGCGTAGGCGGGTGAGCGATAAAATGAGCGCAAAGGTGGTGATGAATAAGATCTTCCACGTGCCCGCACTGACCATGACCTCGCCATTGATACGAACAATCGGCGCGACGTTGGAGAGCGCCACTGAAAGCCAGATGACGACGGCGCTAATCACACCCAGATACAGTAAATCGCGCATATTGGGTGCACGCTCTTCTTTGGCCTCGGCCTGGGCGGCAGCTTCCATTTTTTCGATGCGATCTTCCGGAACTCGGGCCCAGCGATTGAAACGATCGGCAAAGGATTTACTGCCCAACAGAATTGGCAGCCAAATGACGTAGATCACGTTGTCGGCAAGCACCGCGATACCAAACATATCGGGCGGGGTCTCCAGCATTTGTGCCGCAGCCCCCATATTGCCGGTGCCGCCAATCCAACTGCCAGCCAAGGCACCAAAGCCACGCCAAGCGTTTTCTGGCAGCCAGTTACCTACAATGGTGTAAGCTACGATGCCGCCCACCATGATGCCCACGGTGCCCAACAGCATCACGCCCACACCGCGCCCCATCACACGGATAGCGCCAGCCACGTCCACTTTCATCAGCATCAGCACAATAAAAATGGGTAAACCATAGTTGCGCAGCCAGCCGTAGGTATCGCTGCTGGTGGGGAGAATATTTTGCGCGCTGTCGGCACTGCTAAGGCCTAAGCTGCTGGTGATAATGCCGAAATTACTCAGAATTAAGGGTGTGGCGTAAATCCACAGTAAGGGCGGCAAGTATTGGAAGATTTTCCATTTGGTTCTTTGTTCAACAAAAAACCAAAAGGCACAAACGATGGCTAAAACGGTGGTCACACCTAAAGGATCGGTGACCAAAGGGGTTATGACGGCTTCTTCGGGCAGCTCAGTTTCCACGGCCGCGCTCCTTTTTTCTACCTAGACATAAATTCGATAATGCCCAGGTACTGGTCGCTCCGGGCCCGTTGGGTGCTGAACTGCTGCTAAGCGCTAGGCTAGCCAGCCTGCCAACAGTATCAGAGCCAAGGCTACCAGCCAAACGCCTAATAAGCGCCAGACGAGATCCATTGCCAATTTGATGGGGCCTAAGGGGCCACCTAGTTGATCGGCGAAACCATCGCGGTTGGCGTGGCCACCTTTTACTGCTTCTAAAGCGGCGGCCAGCATAAAGCCGTTATCGGCCTCCCACAGGCCATGGCCTTGTTCGCGATGGTAATGCCGCCAAGCGGTGAGTACCGTATCGAAATCAGCGGCGATGGCCAGGCCTAAGGTCATTAACTGGGCGGCGGGCCATTCGAGAAAGCGGCTTAAAGCGGCGGCCCACAGACGCTGGCGTTCAGGAATCACCACTTTAGAGGCCAGCAGCCATTGTGATAGGCGATACAAAATCGCACCCACCGGACCTAACAACGCAAACCAGAAAATAACGCCGAACCAGCGCAATAAAGACTGCCGGAAAATGCCTTGAATCAATTGCTCCATGGCCGCTTCGGGGGCGCTGCTTAAGGGTTCTTTGACGATGTTCTTCGCCGCGCGCTCGTCGATTGCGGCCTCGTCGCTGTGTTCGATTAGGGTGCTGATGTCTTGGTCTAAATCGCGCGGGCCGATGCAGTAAGTCACGACCAACACGGTGAACACTAAATCAGCCAACACGCCTGCGCGGTGGGGAATGAGGGCATCTAAGGTGAAAATGACACCTAAAGGCAAGGCCAGGGTGAGGGCAAACAGCCACACATCGCGCAAAGGTATTTTTTTACCAAACAGGCGATTGAGCCCCACAATCATCGAGGGTAACCAAGCGGCACTGCGCAGCTGGTATAAACCTTTCCAGGTGTGGTTCAGCAGTAACGCGATGATAATGGCGAGAATACTCATAATTTTATTATTGCTGGTGAGCACAGCGTAGCTGCTGCATTAAACTCATTTTAGCAAAGTCGCGAGCGGGTATAGCTCAGGCTTTAGTGAGTTGGTGTCAACGAGTCTTGCTTTACGGCGTACTGAAGCTAGCCCAAGCCTAGTGAATGGAATCCGAGCATCAGCGTATTTGATGAGTCTCTTTAACTTGGCCGGGCGCTGGTGGCCTGGGTGTGCCATTGCAGGAGCTGCATTGGATCTTCACCGGTTTGTTCTTGATACCACTGGGCGATGAGGCTAAAGGCAATGGAATAGGGTGTGGGCAACGATAAAGTGCCAGCCTGGACTTGTTCGCGGATATCGGCTGCTGTGAGCCACTGGGCGTGTTCTAGCTCGTCTTCGTCGACACGCAAGTGCTTTGAGTGCGCCTCGGCGTAAAAGCCTGCCATGGCCGAGGCCGGGAAAGGCCAGGGCTGAGACGAGCGATAACGTACCGATTTTAATTCTACGCTGGACTCTTCCAACACTTCGCGGGCTACCGCTTCTTCCAGGCTTTCGCCGGGTTCCACAAACCCCGCCAGGGTGGAATACCGCGTGGC
>JAKSCJ010000033.1 GCA_022360675.1 Lysobacterales bacterium | reverse complement strand
TTGTGCTTAGGCTTGGGTGGCTCTACACCGGCCAAGACAAAGCCACGGGTGATCGTGGCTTTTGAGTAGGGTTGCTGACCGTTCTCGAACTTGATGACTGCCTCAATAAAAGCGTAAAGAACATCAAAGCGATTTAGGTCTAGTTCGGTTTCGATGCCCACCATCAATCCCGTACGGGTACGGATGTTGTCGGCAATGTAATCAGCGTATTGCTTGGTTGGGTTGCTATCTTTACCAGGCGCAAACTCTTGCATGAGTTCGAGAATGGTTCGCTGTGCATCCTTGTTGAAGTCTTTCAGCAAGTCCATAGCACAGGCCCGGATGCCATAGGCGGGCTCGCTGAACACACAAAAGCCATCAGCATCACTACGCGGTGATGATAAGCCTTTCCAGTTAATACCGAAGTCTTTTAGATTGCAGGGATTGTTATTGCGAATCCCGCGCGGGGCGCTAATAGGCATGTGGCTGACTCGTGGTTTATGTCAGCCTCTATCATTTCAGCTTGCAGGGAAATAGTAAGGGTGACTTGCGTCACCCCCGAGAAAGGAATAAATCAGTGGCAGGGCGCTGAACGGTGCTCATCTTTTGGCGTATACGAATGATGTGACGACGACTCACACCAAAGAGCTTAGCAGCATCATTGTTGGTGAGGGATTGTTCATTGATCGTACGCACAATAATCGAGTCACGCGCCATTAATAAAACTTTATCTTCAGTGGGCAAATCGATGGTTGTGCCCCCATACGCTTTGGCCAGGGCGTTGAGCACATCAGTAGTTAAAACATGGCGAAGCTTACTTAAGTGCGTTAGCCGACTCTGTGGGATGTTGATTCGTTGGCCAGGCCAATGTTTCACCAGGGTAAGAAAACTAGTGACGCCAACCACACGAACCAAATCACGCAAGCCATAACTCATCAGTTCTAGGTGAATATCGTCCGGGTTGACTTCACTAATTGAGGTGGGTTTATTGTTCATATTCCACCTCGCATCGATCACACCACGCCTTCAGTGATTCGATCAGGCTGGCCGCTTCCAAGTCGCTCACTAAGCGCGGTGATTCTTTTTTGGTGATGCGTTTCACATAGGCGTTAAAAGCCTCATCCCCTTGACTATGTACAACGCCTGCATCTCTCAGCAAATTCCACAACACACGGGCTTTGCGCATCGGGGCCGAGTGCTGGCGTGTGGTCTTGCCTCCGCGCATCATTTGCAAGTGTTGGCGAATCTGATACAGCACCGCCATATCATGCACCTTGCCGCAACTCGTTGTACCTGAGTAGCGCTGCACAATGCCGCGATACTCTTCATCGGTTAAGCCCTTAGATCGCTTTGCCGCGTGAATGGCTTTAAGGTGATCGTTACGTGTGTAGGTTTGGCGCTTCATGGCGTCACCTGCAAATCTAATTGCTCGGCCACTTCTTTTATCGAGAGCTTTTTCAACCATGATGCTCGCCGCAGATGAGATAAAGCCCGGCGCTCATGCCATTGGGCTTCTGTTTCAATATCTTCATCACTATTTGCGAGGTAGTAGCCACCGTACTTACCGCTCTTATGGCAAATCGGGTAGCCTTCTTCTTGGAGTTCGGCAATCATGTGCCGAATGGGGCGGCTTTGGTCGTACTTGCGACCAGGGTTTAAGTGCTCACCCAAAACAGGGTGAACAAGATGACTCATGCTAATCGGTTGATTAGCTTCTTGGATGGTCTTGAGCAACTTACGCTACTGCCGTGCTCTGTTGGGCGTCGTCATCGGCTTTACCTTTACGAAGATAGCCTAGCTGGCTGGCTATCTGATTAAGGGCACCCTGAGCCACCTCGCGGGCTGCTGGGGTGAAAGAGTCCTCACGCCGAACACTGTGACGCTTGCTTGCGTCCGCTTGTACTTCCCCTGCTGCGACGCCCCTCGCAGCAATGGATGCAACTATTGTATACAGATACTTATGGTTTTTCAGCGGCAGCTGTAATGTACCTTTGTCGCGTTTATTAATTACTTCGTTTAAACCGTCGCGCCAATACTCTAAAGGAGCCACTAGCGATTCACGGCCAGAAGGTACACGGCACTGCTGAATCTGATCGCTCAGCTCTGCTAACAGCTTACTCATGCGAGTCCATGTCAGGCCGCGTTCTTTTGGCCGGAATAAGGCCAAATATTCTATTAGTGGGTGGCCTAATGAATCCGGCATTTTAAGTGCTGCTTGTAATGCTATGCGCCCGGCTTTGTCGTGAAGAAAAGCTTCAACGCTTGCAATACATCCGCAGGCTGGGCAAGACAGCTTCATGAATGATCGGGCTCCCAGGTGATAATGTGGCCAACAAATGGCAAACCGTATTGGTTCTCAAAGAAATCAAACATTTCATCAGCGCTGTTAAAGCCTTCATGACGTACTAAGTTAGTCAGGCGCTGACCAGCCAACCCACTCCAAGGTTCATGGTCATTGCCACGGGTAAAGGCATAGTTTTGCTGTTTACCATCAACCGGGCTTGAACGATCTAAGCGAATGCCCATGACATGCTGACATTTACGCTCAGCAATCAACACACAATTTTTGGTGCGTTGCCCTGTATACAGTTGAAGTGAATCACCAGGCTTACAACGCTTACTCTGGCGAATGGTTGAACGCTTGTGATTGCTTTTGATTTTATCTGCGAATTGTTTTTGGAAATTGAAAGCGACCATTAAATACTCCTAATGACTTTTGCGACTTGATCGATCTTGGTTATTTCAGCGGTGTCTTTTTTTAACGCGGTAATAGAAACTCGTCTATTAACATCGTGAGCGTTAAAATTTAAACCGCATTCCATTTGTTCAATACTGGTCTTCCTCCATGAAGCGATATCGTCGGCAAATTCCAACAAGACCGCAGCTATTACCTGAAGGCACTCTCTGAAATCGTGTTCCCGCAGCGCATCTAATTGTTCAAGAGCCTGCTGTTGCTTGTCGGTCAATATTTGCGGTTGATAACGGCGATGACTTGGCATTTGCTTAGCCCTCACAATCCCAATCACTATTTTCCAAAACGTGATTGATAACGAAGCGCGTGCTCTTGCGGTTTACATTTGTGACTATCTCCATTTTTCCAGCATCAATGTTTGCAGCTACTGAAACGATGACAACGCCAGTGCCTTCATATTTTTCACGTAACTGGTGTAAATCTTCTTTCGCTTTGCTATATGCGGCCTGTTGGTTCTCAGTGGGCATGATTAATATCCTATTTATTGGCTGGCTGATACTTGCAAAAAGTATCCAAAAAAGTGACGGTTCGAGTCAGGTTCATTCATCTAGGTTGTTAGCCAGCACGTTCAATGCTCGATTAGTAAGAATGTGAGAGCCTTTGACATCCATGTTTCCACTGATTGATATATCTCCGCTTTCAGTGTTGGCAATGAGGCTAACAAAGCAAATGCCAAAGGCGGTGTACTTTTCGTGCAATAAACGCACATCCTCCTTCGCTTGACTATATGCTTCTTCTTGCAAATCAGTGCACACGTTTAACCTCCTCGGGTTTACGGCTTACCAGCATTTCAAACGGCTGAACGTGAACCACACACTTC
>JAKSCJ010000097.1 GCA_022360675.1 Lysobacterales bacterium | reverse complement strand
GGATTACCTCAAAGCCAACGGCCCAGTGGATCTGGTAAGCCTGGTGCTGGAAGTCGGTATGTCGCCCGAGCGTTTGATGGGTTGCATTGCCGGCGCGTGGTTATTGGGCGTAGTGAAAGCCGAAGTAGCCACACCGGGCAGCCAGGCCTTGCTCTAGCCCATTAGAAGAAAAAACTAAACCTAATCCCATTCAACTTTGCCCTGGGTATGCTGCTTGTGCCAGGGCTTAATTGAGCACTTAATTTTGAGCACTTAGTTTAAAGGGGGCGTTTGCTGTTCAAGCGGCGGCATACCGTGGCTTTGTCGGTGCCATAAGCGCTCTTTTTAGTGCAGACAAAAGCTCAAGGCCACCGCGGCAATCGGTAGCAGGCGTGGTGGCAGGAAGCGGAGTATCATGAACGCATCTATGCATTGAGGCATTTGTGATGGAACAGTGGAATTTGAGTCCACGGCGCATCTTGCGGGTCTTATTTTGGTTGCGCAACGTCAGTGTGGTGTTGCAGCTTTTGGTTTTTTTCCTCTTTTCCTACTGGTTCACCGCCATGCCCCAGCAAACCGGTTTATTGCTGGTGGTGCTCACGCTGGGTCTATTCAATATTTTGGTGCATTGGCGTTTGCAGTATCGCTGGCCGGCCACCGAGGCGGAAGTGGCCGGGCATCTGTTGTTTGATGTGGTTCAATTTAGCGTGGTGTTGTATTTCACCGGTGGTGCTTCGAATCCCTTTGTGTCTTTGTATTTATTGCCCGTGGCGTTGGCGGCCGCTGCATTGCGTTTGCCGTTTGCGGTGCTGGTGGCTGGTGTTAGCACGGTGGCTTACAGTGCTTTATTAGCGCTGCATCAACCCGGCGATATGATGGGTCACCACATGGCTGCCCCCTTCAACGATAACTTTAATCTGCACATTTGGGGCATGTGGCTAAACTTTTTGCTGGCCGCAGTGCTGTTGATTTTATTTGTGGGCATGCTGGCGAAAATTGTTCGTAGCCACGGCCGCGAAATAGCCACCGCGAGAGAACGTACTCTGCGTGACGAAGGGATCTTAGCGGTGGGCACACTGGCTGCCGGTGCAGCCCACCAACTGGGTACGCCGTTATCTACCATGAAGGTGCTGGTGGAAGACTGGCTCGATCAAGAGTGTAAGGATATTCCGCCGGCCGATGTGCATATTGTTTCGCAGCAGGTTAACGCCTGCCGCGAAATTTTGGATCAAATGCTGCAACAGGTGCGCGATAGCCGTGGTGAGGCTGGTCACGAATTAAGCTTGGATGATTTTGTTGACGATTGTTTAGAACGCTGGCGGGTGACCCGCCCTGAGGTGAAGATCGAACACCGTGCAAAAGCGGTGGCAGCAGATGCAACGCTGGACGCTGATGCGCAAGTACCCGTGCCTATTCGCTACGATGTCACTCTGGCCCAAGCGCTCACGAATTTACTTAATAACGCCGCCGATGCTTCACTCAGTAATGGCGATGACCGGGTGGTCTTAAGCAGCTGGCAGGAGCGCGGTTGGTTCCACTGCCAGATTCGCGATCATGGCCGTGGCTTAAGCACCGATCAAGCGGCCGCCGCCCAGCGCATGTTTCGCTCATCAAAAAGCGAAGGCATGGGTATTGGTTTAGCGTTGTCGAATAGTACGATCGAGCGCCTGCACGGTACGGTGAGTTTTCACCACGATGAACATGGCGGCACGATTTGGGTGCAAGTGCCATTAAGCGCCTTAGCGCCTAAACAGATCCATGACGATGATATCCACCATGCTTGAGCTTTGCTGTAATGCTGCTAACAGAGCCTTAAAGCTGCGTGAGGAGTTTCCATGCGAATTTTAATTGTGGACGATGACGCGGTATTTTTGCGC
>JAKSCJ010000412.1 GCA_022360675.1 Lysobacterales bacterium | reverse complement strand
GCAATTAGCTCAGCTATGGCAAGACTTGTTGAATTGCGGCCCGGTGGGGCGCGACGATAACTTCTTTGAACTGGGCGGCCATTCACTCTTAGCCACTCAAGTGTTGGCGCGTATTCGCCAGCAGCTCAAAGTGGAACTCTCGCTGCGCACGGTGTTTGAAAGCAACACCATTGTGCAATTGGCCCAGGCCATTGAGGCCAATCAGCAAGATGAGCATGCCGAGCAGCGTATTCCGATCGTTTCGCGTAAAGCAACATTACCTTTGTCGTATGCGCAACAACGCTTATGGTTTTTGGATCAACTGGAAGCAAACCATCAAGCCTATAACATTGTTAACGTGCTGGATATTCAAGGCCAGCTTGATGTGGATGCCTTACAACGCAGCTTCGATACCTTAGTTCAACGTCACGAAATTCTACGCACCACCTTTGTACCTAGCAGTGGCCAAAGTGCGCATAACAACATGGGCGATGCCACAGCCAGCGCCGCTCAAGTGCAGCAATGTATTCACACCGAAATGCCCGTGAGTATTCACCATGAGCTGATCGGCGGCGACAACACTGGCCTGGACGATTGGGGACCACGCTGCCAACAAGCGGTTCAAGCAGCACAACAGCAAGATTTTGATTTACGCCATGGTCCGCTGTTAGCCGTGCGATTATTACAAGATGGACGCGACCAACAGGGCCAACAACGTGCTTTGTTGATTGTCAGTATGCATCACATCATTGCCGATGCTTGGTCTTTGGCGGTTTTGACCGAAGAAATCAGTACGCTATATTTGCGCTTCAGTGGCCAAGCCCGGAATCTTACTCAAGGCCAAGTCAGTGCCCTACCCGATTTATCCATTCAATATGCCGACTACGCCCATTGGCAACGCCAACAACTGCAAGGCCAATCCTTAAATCAATTGCAAACCTACTGGCGCAAACGCTTAGCCCAGCTGCCAGCGGTTCATGAGTTACCGTTAGATTATCCACGGCCAGCGCGGCAAAGTTATCGCGGCGAAACCCTGCAACTGGATATCGACGTCCAACTTAGCCAGCAACTCAAGACCTTGGCTCAAGCACAGCAATGCAGCTTGTTTATGCTTTTGCAAACGGTGTTTGCCGTGTTATTGGCACGCCATAGCCATGGCGATGATATTGTCATGGGCACGCCGTTGGCTGGTCGTCAGCATACTCAGTTAGAAGGTTTAATCGGTTTCTTCGTCAACACTTTGGTGCTGCGTACCTCGTTAGCTGATAACCCCAGTTTTATGGAACTACTCCAGCAAAACCGACAACATATTTTAGGCGCTTACGAACACCAGGCCATGCCGTTCGAGCTATTGGTGGAAACCCTGCAACCCAAGCGTAGCTTGTCGTACAGCCCCTTGTTCCAGGTGTTGTTCTCTTTACAAAATCATCCGCGCCAGGCCATCGAATTGCCCGATTTACGTATCGAGCAAGTCACCGCCAAGGGCGATGCCGCCCGTTACGACTTAGCCTTAGATATCAGCGAACAAGGCGATACGCTGTGTTGTTATTGGGAATACAACAGCGATCTGTTTAGCCAGCAGCGTATCCAACGCATGATGCGTCATTATCGCCAGCTATTACACGCAGTGGTGCAGCAACCCCAACAGCACGTGCGCCAGTTGCCCATGCTCACTGCGGCTGAAACGCAACAGCTACAACACTGGGCCCAAGGCCCCAGCTTGAGTATTGATCACCATAGCGAACACTGGCTACAACGCTTCGCCCAACATTGTCAGCAACAGCCCGAGCACCCTGCCTTAATCTGCGAAGGTCAACGCTTAAGCTATGCGACGCTAGATCAAGCCTCCACCCGCTTAGCGCGTAAACTCAGGCAGCAAGTGGGTGAATCGAATGTTGTTACTGACGATATCCGCATCGCGCTATTACTAGAACGCAATCAAGATTTACTCATCGCTTTGCTGGCCGTGATGAAAGCGGGTTACAGCTATGTACCGCTAGACCCCAGTTATCCTCAGCAGCGCATTGCGATGATTTTTGAAGATGCTGAGCCAGCATTGATTCTAGGCCACGAATCCGCTTTATCGAACCTGGAGTACAGCGGCTGCCCCAGCTACACCATCGATCAGATCAATGAAATCGCAAAGGCCAACGAAGCGCCCAACTTAGCGGAATTACCAGCGCCTTCAGCACTGGCGTACACCATCTTCACTTCGGGCTCCACTGGCCGCCCTAAAGGTGTGCAGATCGAACATGCCGCACTGAATAACTTCTTGCTGGCCATGGAACAACGCTTGGCCTTGGCGTCGGATCAGCGTTGGCTGGCACTAACCACCATCGCTTTCGATATCGCCGCCTTGGAGTTGTATCTACCCTTGCTGTTGGGCGATACCTTGGTCATGGCCAGCCAGCCGCAAAGCCAAGATCCACAGGCCATTCAACAGTTATTGAACACGCACCGCATCAGCGTGATGCAAGCCACACCCGCCACCTGGCGTATGTTGCTAAACGCCCAATGGCCAGTGCAGGAATACCCGCATCTCGTGGCTTTATCGGGTGGTGAAGCCTTAAGCTACGAGGTGGCGCAACAACTACAGCCCCATGTGGCGGCTTTGTGGAATTTATACGGCCCTACCGAAACCACCATCTGGTCGGCGGCGCGCCAAGTTAGCAGTGAAGATCTTCACTCGCAGCAAGCCGTGGTGGATGTGGGTGAACCCATCGCCAACACCCAACTGTATGTGCTGGACCCTTGGCAACAAATGGTGCCCGTGGGCGTGGCCGGTGAATTGCATATTGCTGGCGATGGCTTAGCACGCGGTTATTTGAATCAAGACGAAAAAACCGCCCAGCAATTTATCAACGCACCTAATATCGACCTTGATGCATCGTCTAATGAAGCTCAAGACAAAACACAACGCTGGTACAAAACCGGCGATTTAGTGCGTTACCAAGAGCAAGGTTTATTAGGTTTTCTTGGCCGTATCGATCATCAGGTGAAGCTACGCGGTTTTCGCATTGAATTGGGCGAAATCGAAAGCGCGCTACGCCAACAAGACAGCGTGGCCGAAGCGGTGGTGTTGATTCGTTCCGATGACGCCAGCAACAGCGCCGACAGCCAACAATGGGTGGCTTATCTCCAATGGCGCGATGGCACCGCCAACGAAAGCCAAAGCATTAACGATTTACGCGAAGGCCTCGCCCAACAACTGCCCCATTACATGCTGCCCAACCGTTGGCAGGTATTGAGTGAGTTCCCACTCACACCCAATGGCAAGATCGATCGCCGTGCATTGGCCGCTTTAGCGCTGGATCAAATTCAAAACAACCCTGGCGAAGCTCCAGAAGGCGCCCAAGAGCAATTACTGGCCAGCGTTTGGCAAGCTTTATTACCAGAAAGCTCAATGCCTATATCGCGCCAAGATAATTTCTTTATGCGTGGCGGCCATTCGCTATTGGCCACACAGATGCAATCGATACTGCGCGAGCAGCATCACTACGACTTGCCTTTAACGGCCATCTTCCAAGCCCAGGATTTGGCCGGAATGGCCGCCCACATGCAGGCCACAAACGCCGAGGCGAGTGCATCGATTCCCGCCTTAGTACGAGACGCTGAAGCCAGCGAATATCGTGAGGTTTTATCCTTCGCCCAGCAGCGCATGTGGGTCTTGGAACAGCTAGAGCCCGGCCAGAGCGTACATCACTTGCCCATGGCTTTGATGGTGGAAGGGGAATTAAATCTCAAAGCCCTAAACGCCGCGCTACAGGCTTTAGTTGAACGTCACGACAGCCTGCGCACCGACTTTATTTTGGGCGATGCTGAAGCGCCGGCAGATCACGCTTTAGGCATACCCCAGCAGCGTATTCATCGCGACATCAAGGCCGAGTTTGCGCTAGAAATCATCGATGCTGATCACGACAGCCATTGGCAAGAACAGGTTCAACAACAAGCCGCCATTGATGCACAGCAGGTGTTCGATCTCAGTCAAGCGCCGCTGCTACGCAGCCGGATTTTGCAGCGTAGCGATAAGCAACAACATTACGCCCTGCTGTTTACCCTGCATCATCTAGTGGCCGATGGCAGCTCGCTGAGCTTAATCCTGAATGACTTCATGCAGCTGTATCGTCAGTTTGCGGTGGATAGCAGCAGCAGCGATGCCCACAAAGCACTGACCACCATTACCCACAGCTATGCCGATTACAGCGCTTGGCAACGCTTGCCCGAACAACAAGAGCGCCAGCAGCAGCAATTAGCCTTCTGGCAACAAGCCCTAGGGCAAGAACCCGCTTACTTGCTGAGCATGCCCAGCGATCAAGCACGCCCAGCCCAGGCCAATCACGATGCTGAACATTATGACTTTGTAATCGACGCCGATTTAAATACCCGCTTACAAAAAGTAGCAAAAGCCTCCGGTGTCACCGTGTTTAGCTGGTTGATGAGCACGTTTAATTTGCTCTTAAAGCGCTACACCCAGGCCGACGAAATCCGCATCGGCACACCGGTGGCAGGGCGTCAGCAGCTAAGCCTGCAAGCCATCGTGGGCAGTTTTGTGAACACCTTGGTGATTCAAAACCAATGGACAAACCACATAACCCTGGGCCAGGCCTTAAACCAGATGCAAGAGGCCGTGGCGCTGGCACAAAGTCATCAAGAAATTCCTTTCGAGCGCATCGTCGATGCCATCGACACGCCCCGCGATCTCAGCTATCACCCCTTGTTCCAGGTCTTCTTCTCATTGGAAGACGATCGTTTAAATCGCGTAGAACTACCGGGTAGTCGGCACCGTTTATTGACCCAACGCCCCGATCAAATCAATTTCGACTTGGCGTTAAACATCAGTGAAGAAACGATCTCATCGGATCATCGTTCGGCCACCCAACTGAGTGCCTGCTTTAGTTATCGCCGGGATTTATATCGTGCTAACAGCGTCGCTCAATGGGCCAAGCATTTTGTGCACTTGCTGGATCGTTGGTTGGCTTTTTACGAACAGGGCCAGCAAGAACGCAGCATTGCCGAGCTATCGTGTTTAAGTGAAGCAGAAGGCCAAGGCTTGATTCACGACTGGAATCAAAACCACGCGCCCATTCACGACAACAGCCATTTATTAACCCAATACGAACAACAAGTTGCCCATCGCCCCGATGCCATTGCTTTACGTTATCGCAACGAACAGGGCGAACTTCAGAGTTTAAGTTATCGCGAGCTGGATCAACGTGCGAACCGTTTGGCACATCAACTTATCGCCAAGGGCATTCAAAACGAAGCGCCCGTGGGCCTATGCGTGCATCGCCACAGCGCTTTGTTAGTGGGTGTATTGGCCATCTTAAAAGCCGGTGGCTGCTATGTGCCGTTGGACCCCAATTATCCTCAAGCACGACTCAGCGCCACCATCGAACAGGCTCAGATTCACCACGTACTGACTGAAGCCAGCTTATTGCCCGAACATAGCAATCTGCTTCCACAAGCCATTGATCAACGCACGGTCGAGTACATCGATATCAGCAAGGCTGAAGCCTTCAGTCAATATCCGGAAAGCCGCCCTGAAGTCAGCCGTCATGCCAAACAATTGGCCTATGTGATCTTCACCTCGGGCTCCACCGGCAAACCCAAAGGCGTGGCCATTGAACACCGCAGCGCGCAGAATTTCTTGCAGGCCATGCAAGACAAACTGCACTTGCAAGCGGGGCATCACTGGTTGGCCGTTACCTCTTTAGCCTTCGATATCTCGGTGTTGGAATTATTCCTGCCCATTCAGCAGGGCGCTTGTGTGGTATTAGCCAATTACGAAGACGCGCGCGATGGGCAGCGCTTGGCTAATCTCATCAGCAATGAGTCCATCAGCCATATGCAGGCCACACCGATCAGTTGGAAACTGTTATTAGCAGAGCCCAACGCACTGCAAGCAGCCAAACTCACCGCCGTAGTGGGTGGCGAAGCACTGCCTGCCGACTTGGCCGATGCCCTGCTGCCTCATGTTCGTTGTTTGTGGAATTGCTACGGCCCCACCGAAACCACCGTGTGGTCCAGCATTTATCCGGTGCGGCCCAGCTCGCAACGGGCAATTTCCATCGGCGAACCCTTGCTCAACAACCGCCTGTATGTGCTCGACGATCAACTTAATCCCGTACCTTTAGGTGTGGCCGGCGAGCTCTACATTGGTGGCGACAGCCTGGCGCGCTCGTATTGGCAGCGTGCCGAGTTAAGCGCCCAGCAGTTTATTCCCGATCCATACAGCACTGAAGACGGCGCACGCATGTATCGTACTGGCGATTTGGTCTGTCGCCGTCACGATGGTTTATTGGACTACCTGGGCCGTAGCGACCAACAGGTGAAGGTGAATGGTCATCGCATCGAGTTGGGCGATATCGAATATCACCTGAAGCAATGGCACGAAATTACCGATGCGGCGGTGCAGGTGCAGCGTTTCCAGCAACAGCAGCGATTGATTGCCTTTGTTGTGGCCAATGATCTCGATACAGAAACTCTAGACGAAACCGCCCTGCGCCAGGCCTTACGCCAACAATTGCCCGAATACATGCAACCTGCGCAATATGTGGTGTTGGATGCATTACCGCTAACCGCCAATGGCAAGCTCAATCGCAAAGCGCTGCCGCCAGTGGATCTGCATCAAGGTGAAGCCAAACAAGCGCCCACCAACGAGGTGGAACGGTTCTTGTTGGAACAACTACAAGCAGTGTTAACTACGGATACCAGCGACGATCCACTCAGCATCGGCATTCACGATAACTTCTTCGCGCTGGGTGGCGATTCCATCAGCGCCGTGCAATTGGTGCAGCGCATTAAAGCCCAGGGTTGGACTATCAGCCCGCGCGATGTGTTTGTGCATCAAAGCATCGCCGAGCTGGCCGAAGCCTTACAAGCTCAACCCAAACACTTCCCGCTGAGCCCGGCCCAGCAACAGTGGTTGGCCTTCGACCCCAATGCTACTCAAAGGCTGTATTGGTATGCCATTCACGCACCGCGCAAATACAGTGCCGAACAATGGCAACAGGCGTGGCAGCAATTACAACAACGCCACGATAGCCTGCGTCTGCGTTTCGTCACCATGCAAGGCCAAGATGGCCAACCATCCACTCAGCAAAGCTTCGACGGAAACGCCACCTTCCGCCACGAAGAACGTATAGAAGCAGAGCAGTTGCCAACGCAAAGCGAAGTCAGCGCTCAACTCTGGTT
>JAKSCJ010000042.1 GCA_022360675.1 Lysobacterales bacterium | reverse complement strand
GGCGTATTCCATTACTGGTCAAACCATGAGCGATGGTAACCCAGTACCCGGCGATCACGATGGCATGGCCGCGTTCCCTGGCCCCGATGGCACCTTCTTAGTGGTGCGTAATCATGAACTAAGCCCGGGCGAAAACGAAGCGGGTAATACCGACGGCGTGATCGTTCCCGATGCGATGAAACACGATACCGGCGCCACCGGCGGTACCAGTAATTTGGTCTTTACCAACGATGGTGAACTCATCTCACACTTCAATACTTTAGGCGGCACCATTCGTAACTGTGCCGGTGGTCCTACCCCTTGGGGCACGTGGATTAGCTGTGAAGAAGATGTCCGCCTGCCCGAGGGCGATATTACCCAGCGCCACGGTTACAACTTTGAAGTGCCCGCCAACGCCACCGGCCCCGTTCAAGCCGTACCTCTGGTAGCCATGGGTCGCTTCAATCACGAGGCCTGCGCCGTTGATCCGGTTAGCGGCCATGTGTTTCAAACCGAAGACCGGGGCGACAGCTGTTTTTATCGTTTTCGCCCCACAACACCCGGCGATCTTAGCGCTGGTGTTCTCGAAGCGCTCGTCGTAAGCGGCGAACCCAATCTGGATACAGGTAGTGGCCAGCTAACGCGGCTCGGTATTCCCATGGATGTGGCATGGGTCACCATCAACGAAGTCGACCCCGCCGCCGACACCATCCGCGACGAAGCCCAAAGCAAAGGCGCGGCGACGTTCGTGCGCGGTGAAGGTGCGTGGTATGGCAACGGTTTAATTTATTTTGTCTGCACCAGCGGTGGCGATGCGGGCGCGGGGCAAGTGTGGGCCTATGATCCGGCAGCACAAACCTTAACCCTAGTGGTGGAATCCACTGATGCCAACGAGCTGGAAAGCCCCGATAACATCACCGTGGGGCCAGCCGATCGTTTATACCTATGCGAAGACGGCGGCGGCCAACAGTTTATTGTGGGTGTCGAGCCCAATGGTGTGTTGTTTCAAATTGCTCGTAACGCTTTGGATAACAGCGAATTTGCCGGGGCCTGTTTCTCGCCCGATGGCCGCTTTATGTTGGTCAATTCACAAGGCTTAGGCGTCACCTACCTCATTGAAGGCCCGTGGCGAGAGGCCATTCACAGCGACGGTTTTGAAGCCTAAATCTACCCAGGTTCTCTCCCCAAGCAGGCCAAGGAAACGCAGCCAACGCTGGCCAATAATAAGAATAAGCCGGGCCTGACACCCGGCTTTTTTCTGTGCAATATCCGTTTTAGTGATTGCTGATGCAATCAGAAACGCCAGCGTCCTGTCTTTACGATAAAGCACATTTTTGCTCAAATAATCCGCATAACGGATTCAACAGCATTAAAGGACGGGATTCATGGCTAGCCAATTCAAACATCTTATTTTAGCAGCCACTGTTTTATGCCTTTCAGCCTGCTCCACCTTAGGCCCTAGCGAAGAAGAATGGGCCCGGGCCGATTTCGGTGCCCCCATTCAGCAACAAGAAGCTGAAGACATGGTGAAGTATTACTTCGACCAGCGCGTAGAAGACCCGAATTCCACCCAAATTACCTACGGCGACGTAAAGAAAGACTGGATGCAACATCCACTCATGAACGACGGTGCCACCACCTTTGGCTACACCATGGAAGTTAAAGTGAATACGCGTAATTCGTTGGGTCGCTTCACCGGTGACGAAGGCTTTAAGTTCATGTTTCGCAATCGCCAGATTTACCATATCGTCGCCCAACCTCGCTTGAGTAACGATGTCACCTACATGGGTAAGATTTACTAATAGTGGACTCATAAGGGCCGAATCAAAGCCCGTCGCCACAGTTTTGTGACGGGCCACAGGCGCTGAAAAAACGATTGTTTTAGAACGCATTAGCTGAATCGAAAATGACTAATAGCCTATGGTGCCCGTGGAACCATTCTTCATAAGATGAAGAAAAAACTGGAGTAATTCCATGCGGCTTCGTCAACAACGCCACGTTCGATTTATCTGTACTTGCTTAAGTCTAGGACTGGCTACAGCCATCGTTAATACCGCCAGCGCTGAAACCAATCATCCACCGCCTATTGAAGGGCCCAAGGCCAGCGCCGAGTTAAGGCAAACCATCTTAGCCTTAGATCAACAACTCTTTGATATCGTTTTTGGTAGTTGCGATCTAGACACTTTAGATCAACTGATCGATGAAGACTTTGAGTTTATTCACGACAAATGGGGCGAAACCAAAGGCGGTAAAGCAGGCTTTATGGAAGGCGTTAAAGGCCAGTGCGAACGCGTGGCTGCTGGTACCGATCTCCGTGCCCGTCGTGTACTCGACGAAACTACAGCTCAGGTTTTTCCCGTGAATGAATTCGGTGCCATTCAAACCGGTATTCATCGCTTTTATCAAATCGTAGACGATGGCGACGACCTCTACCGCGAAAAAGGCCAGCTGAATCATCTATGGCGAAACCGCGATGGGCATTGGACGCTAACCCGAGTGTTGAGTTACGACCATAATACCCAGCCTTAAAACACTCACCTTAACTGATTCAAACGCTCATTTATTAATCGCACAGGGAACATGGAACAGCGTTCCCTGTGTTCAAACTATTTATCGAATATGAGGAACACGAAGGCTAACAGCAAATCAAACTCATCACATAATCTGTGATGATGCAAACTCGTGTTTCTACTCCGCCTATCTATTATTTTATTCTTTGCTTTTATCATTACCAACCACCAAGCAAAAGCCACAACCTGTAAGCCTTTAGATGAGTCTTTTTATATTCATTGCCAATAAGTCACTTGCAATGGTGTGATACATCGATTTGAAAAGTTATCCAGCTTTAGTGAGTGTGTACGGCACTTACATTACTCGCGTTTTATATCGCCTGAAGTTAATGATTTTTTCACTAGCGTTATTCATTTAGAACAAGGCAAAGATGCCAGCGGTTATTTTCGGATCAGCCATAACTATAGAGCGTACACACTCAGCGATTACAAACCTTCAACGAGTGCGCAGATATTACAAGAGAACATAAATCAATTAATCGGAGCGTATCGAGAGGAGCGCATGCAAGCTCAACAGATACAAGCCACGGAATGGTTTCAGCATTTTCACTCGGGCAAAACACGCTGGCTAAACTTCAGTACACTGCCGAAAACCACCACTGAAGCACAGCTCGTCCAGGCAACACGTAAACAAGCGTTGACAAGCCGCCTAGACTACTTGTGGGTTCTTTCCCTGATTCCTATTGTGATATTCACCACAAAACGGAGGCGCGACCTCATCCGTGTTGCCATTAAAGCGGTACAAAAACCCCACAATCCCAAGCGCTAAAAACCCGCATTCGCAGGCCCCAGGCACCTTGAAGCCGCCGCTGGGCGGCCACACATCTATGGTCAGATTTATTGTCGCTGCTTGTCGTTTTGTTAAGGTCTGGCAAGCGGTACGATTAGGGACCTTCTGGTATGCCGAGACTGAATCCGGAAGTTGCTGAATTAGCGATGATTTAGCGCTTCGCCGTGGAATCTGCTCTTGGTTTGTGAATGCACTACCTGGATACCAACATGGCAGATAACAAGCTCAAAATCATTTACACCATCACCGATGAGGCGCCTGCACTGGCCACTCATTCCTTGCTCCCCATTGTTCAGGCTTTCACCAAGCCTGCTGGCGTCTCGGTGGAAACCCGCGATATCTCCTTAGCGGGTCGGATTATCGCCAATTTCCCCGACAACTTGACCGAAGCCCAGCGCCAAGGCGACCACCTGGCGGAATTGGGCGAATTGGCCAAAACCCCTGAAGCCAATATCATCAAGTTGCCCAACATTAGTGCATCCATTCCCCAGCTGAAGGCCGCCATTAAAGAATTACAGGAACAGGGTTACGACCTGCCCAATTATCCTGAAGAGCCAGCTAACGACGACGAGCTGGCCATTCAAAAGCGTTACGCCAAGGTTTTAGGCAGCGCGGTAAACCCGGTATTGCGCGAAGGTAATTCCGACCGCCGTGTGGCGGGCCCGGTGAAAGCCTATGCCCAGCAACATCCCCATTCTATGGGTCAATGGAGCGGCGATTCGAAAACCCACGTGGCTTCCATGAGCGACGGCGATTTCTTCTCCAGCGAGCAATCGGTGATTGTGACGCAAGCCGGTAATGTTCGTATCGAACACGTGGGCAGCGATGGTGAAGTTAAAGTACTGAAAGCCAGCACTCCGGTTCAAGAAGGTGAAGTGATCGACTCGGCACGCATGAGCAAGAACGCCTTACGCGCTTTCTTTGCCGAGCAAATCGCCGCCGCCAAAGACGAAGGCGTGTTGCTGTCGCTGCACTTAAAAGCCACCATGATGAAGGTTTCCGACCCCATCATGTTCGGCCACGCCGTGGTGGAATACTACAAAGACGTCTTCGAAAAACACTCAGCCACCTTCGAAGAACTGGGTGTGGATCCCAACAATGGTATCGGCGATGCCTACAATAAGATCCAACGCCTGCCCGACGATCAACGCCAGGTCATCGAGGCCGATTTACAAGCGGTTTACGACAGCCGTCCACCGTTGGCCATGGTGGATTCCGATCGCGGTATCACCAACTTGCACGTGCCCAGCGACATCATCATCGATGCTTCCATGCCCGCCGCCATTCGTGCCGCAGGCACCATGTGGGGGCCCGATGGCAAACAGCACGACACCAAAGCGCTAATTCCCGATCGCAGCTACGCCGGTATTTACCAAGCCGTAATCGACGACTGCCGCACTAACGGTACCTTCGATGTAGCCAGCATGGGTAATGTGTCGAATGTGGGCCTGATGGCGCAAAAAGCCGAAGAATATGGCTCCCACGACAAAACCTTCGAAGCCTGCAGCGCGGGCCAAATTCGTGTCGTTGACGAAGCCGGTAACGTGCTGATGCAACACGATGTGGAAGCTGGCGATATCTGGCGCATGTGCCAAACCAAAGATTTACCCATTCGCGATTGGGTGAAACTGGGTGTACGCCGCGCCCGCGCCACCGGTGCGCCCGCCATTTTCTGGTTGAACAAAGATCGCGCCCACGATGCCAACTTAATCAAGAAAGTCGAGCAATATTTGCCCGAGCACGATACCGATGGTTTAGACATCCGTATTCTAGCGCCGGTGGAAGCCACCCACGCCACTTTAGAGCGTGTTCGCGCTGGCCAAGACACCATTTCGGTAACCGGTAATGTGCTGCGTGACTACCTCACCGATCTGTATCCCATTTTAGAACTGGGCACCAGCGCTAAGATGTTATCTATCGTTCCGCTGTTGGCCGGTGGCGGTTTATTCGAAACCGGTGCGGGCGGTTCTGCGCCTAAGCATGTGCAGCAATTCACCAAAGAAAACCATCTACGTTGGGATTCTCTGGGCGAATTTTTGGCCATTGCGGTTTCTTTGGATGACCTGGCTGAAAAATCAGGCAACCAAAAAGCCAAGATTCTGGCCGACGCATTGGACAAAGCCAATGGTCAGTTCTTGAACAACAATAAGTCACCGTCGCGCAAAGTGGGTGAGTTAGATAACCGTGGCAGCCACTTCTACTTGGCAATGTACTGGGCTCAAGCCCTGGCCGCACAAAGCGACGATACCGAACTGCAAGCACAGTTTGCGCCGCTGGCCGAAGCCTTAAGCCAACAGGAACAAGCCATTGTGGATCAACTCAATGCGGCCCAAGGTCCCGGCATTGATATGGGTGGTTACTACCGCCCCGATCACAATAAAGTAGCCGAAGCCATGCGCCCCAGCAGCTTGTTCAATGACGCTTTAGCTGGCTTATAAGCCCAAGCTTTAAAATCGGCTTCAAGCACAAAGGGAGGCACTTAGCCTCCCTTTTTTGTGTCAGGCTTTATTCCAAATTTCACGCCCAAATTTATCGCCCGCTTATATTCATTTTGACCCCTTTTTCGATGCTTCTATAAGGTGCGAAATGACACATCACATAAATTAAATATTTTCCATATAAATCATAAAGTTAGAGTGCGGTCAGTTAAATAAATCACCTAACTCTACGCTGTAATATTTGTTTGCAACTTCTGCATTGCCAGTCGGCATATCTCAAGACATGATCGTCCACATTAGCTTTGCTTCATTGCTGGTGCCGCGCGAGGAACGGACCGTTTGAAACGAGCTTTTAAGATCCGATCATCCTGAATGATCAAACACCAAGATAACGCTGCGGCTGTCCCACCACTTAACAGCTAACGCAGCCATACTAATAAGGACTTTTAATCATGACTTATGCTGTTACCGATCGC
>JAKSCJ010000016.1 GCA_022360675.1 Lysobacterales bacterium | reverse complement strand
GATCCTCGGCGCGCTCGGCGCCGGCGACATCGGCCAGCACTTCCCGCCCAGCGATGCCCAGTGGCGCGGCGCCGATTCGGCGCTGTTCCTGCGCCACGCCCGCGACCTGGTGGCGGCGCGCGGCGGCGCCCTGGTCAACCTGGACGTCACGGTGATCTGCCAGGCGCCGCGCCTGACGCCGCACCGCGCGGCCATGGTGGCGCGCCTGGCCGAGCTGCTGGCGCTCGCGCCCGAACGGGTCAACGTCAAGGCGACGACCACCGAGGGCCTGGGCTTCACCGGCCGCGGCGAAGGCATCGCGGTGCAGGCGAGCGTCAGCCTCAGCCTGCCCGACGGCCCGTGACGTCATGATGTTCAAGCGGCCCGCCCTGCCCTTCGGCCATCCGGCGACCCTGATCGCCACCTGGTTCGGCAGCGGCCTGGCGGCCAAGGCGCCCGGCACCTGGGGCTCGCTGGCCGCCTTGCCGGCCGCCCTTCTGCTGGTCTGGCTCGGCGGTGTCTGGGCACTCGCGGCCGGGGTCCTGGTGGTCTTCACGATCGGACTCTGGGCCGCCGGGCGCTACACCGCCGCCGGCGACGACCCGGACCCGGGCGCCGTCGTGATCGACGAGGTGGCCGGCCAGTGGCTGACCCTGATCCCGGTCGCCCTGGACCCGCGCTACTATCTGCTGGCGTTTCTGCTGTTCCGCTTCTTCGACATCGTCAAGCCCTGGCCGATCCGCCGGCTCGAGCGCGGCCTGCCGGGCGCGCCCGGAATCATGATCGACGACATCGCCGCGGGCGCCTATGCCGGCACCCTGTGCCTGATCGCCAGCCAGCTGCTCGGCCAGGAGGCGTGGCTGTGAGCGACCTCCTGACCCGGAGCGCCGAGCTGCTGGCACGCTACCGGGCGGCCGGGCTCATGGTGGTGACCGCCGAGAGCTGCACGACAATATTCAGCAGCTTCTCAAACGATTAAACATCAATAGTCATTTATGGCGTCAGCCCGTGGGTAATTTGAGCATAGGTCAGCAACAACGGGTGGCCATTGCCCGTGCATTGATTAATCGACCAGAACTAATGATTGCCGACGAGCCCACCTCGGCTCTAGACGAGGCCAATACCGATGCCTTTATGGAGCTGTTCATGGAGTTGGCTGCTGAGTATCAAAGCACGGTCATTATGGTGAGCCACGATCGTCAACTGGCGCGCTACTTTCCCCAGCAGCGATTGTTGTCTTCTATTAATCAAGTTCAACAACAAGGTGCGGCGTCATGTTGATGTTGTTGTCTTTGGCAACGCGTAGTTTGCGCTTCCGTTGGAGTGCGGTATTACTGACCTTGTTATCGGTGGTATTGAGCGTTGTGGTGGTGTTGGGCGTTGAGCATGTTCGCAGTCAAGTGCGTGAAAGCTTCACTCGAACGTTATCGGGTGTTGATCTGATTGTGGGTGCTCGCACGGGGCCGCTTAATTTACTCTTGTATTCAGTGTTTCGTATTGGTAGCCCCAGTAATAATATTCGTTGGGAGACTTACCAAAGTATTCAGCAACATCCGCAAGTGGCCTGGAGTATTCCTTTATCGTTAGGTGATTCCCATCGAGGTTATCGCGTACTCGGCACCACACAAGATTATTTCGAGCATTTTCAATACGGCCAGAAACAAGGCTTGGTGATTGCGCAGGGACAAGCCTTTTCCCATGGCTTAGAAGTAGTGTTGGGTGCCGAAGTGGCCAGCAGGCTTGGTTATCAGTTAAACGACGAAATCGTACTTGCCCATGGTTTAGGTCACACCAGCTTTAGCCAACATGATGATCATCCTTTTCGGGTCAGCGGTATTCTTGCGGCCACGGGCACGCCGGTCGATCAAACCCTGCATATCGATGTGTACAGTATGGAAGCAATACACAGTGGCGCACACAGTGCAGAGGAGCGTACTGAACATTCCGAGCATGAATCTCACCATGAACACAGCCATGTGCATCACGACGATCATGACCATCATGCAGACCACGGCCATACTCATGATAACCACCACGATGAAGCAAGCCATGGGCACTCTGAAACTCAAGAGCGAGCTGAAGCACATGCTTCCGCAGTGGTTACACCCACACCTCAATCGATCACGGCGGTGATGTTGGGCTTAAAAGTTAAAGCGACCAGCCTTTTAGTGCAACGTGAATTGAACCAATTAAGTGATGAACCTTTGACGGCAATTTTACCGGGTGTGGTTTTGGCCGAGCTTTGGCAGGTGATGCGGATACTGGAAAACACGCTTCGCTTGGTGTCTGCGCTGGTGGCGATGGCGTCGTTGTTGGGTTTAAGTGCTGTGTTAATGGCTTTATTACGTGGGCGTTATGAAGAAATGCAATTGCTCCGTGCCATCGGCGCACCGGCCGGTTTTATCTTATTGTTGGTGGAGCTGGAAGCCGTGTTGCTCAGCTTAGTGGGCGTTGTTATGGGCTCGGCTTTGCTCTATCTTTTGTTAGATGTAGGAAGTGCATACTTAAGCCAGCGTTTGGGCTTAAGCGTGGATACCAATATTTTTAATACAAAGAGCTCAGTATTATGGTCATTGCATCGTTGTTGGCTTTGGTGCCAGCATGGAGTGCGTATCGTAAAGCGGCTTAGTCGACACACTAAGCCACTTGACTTTCATCACTGCACAGATGGCGCAAGCACATGCTCAACTAACCACTGCCGTAAAAACTATCGGCAATAAAAAAGGGTCTAGCGATACACTAGACCCCGTTGGATGATCGTTGTGACTACCTGGCAGCGGTATGGTTTTTCGAAAAACCTTTTTTGCTGCAATAGACTTAGCCGTTTTGTTGATCGAAGCGCTCGAAATCGGCATAAAAGCGTGATTGATAACGATCGAGAAAATCTTTTAGATCGCCCTCTTTCCACACATGGGCTACATTGTTATTGCTGGTGTATTCTTCTGAGGTTGCAAAACCGGACACGCCATTGCTGAAGACACGGTCACAATTGGCACCAACTCGTGAACCTGTGCAACGTTTGCGGCGTGAAGCACGACGTTTTTTCTTCGGGGTAATGGCCACGCCAAAGTTGCTATCCCACTCGCTGATCAACATTTTGGCTTCATTTTGTTGTGCCACATCCAGCTCGGCCCAAATGAGTTTGTACAATTGACGCAGCGGTTTAATTTCTTCCTCTTGAGCTACGCCAGCCCAGGCTGCGGCTTTGAGCTTGCTGCTGTTTTCCACTAAACCGAAGTACTCAATTAACGACAAGCGAAACTGGGCAAATTTATCGCCTTCTTGAGCTAGCGATAAATATTCCATATAAGCCATTTCGTATTGAGCATTGTCGAACCAAGTATCGGCTTGTTCGCGCTGCTCGGCTTCGCGTTCAATGGTTCCTGCAAAACTCAGCAGTGGCACCAGTGATAAAGCAACAATTAAAAAAAAGCGATGTATTGTTTTCATAAGCTAGCCTCAACGAATCCATATTGCTCGGCGATTTCAGGGTAATCTTGCTGTACTCGGGCCTGGATAGCCGAAAAATCATAGTACTTGCGCATGTTATTACCGTCTAAAATCAGCTCTCCAAAATAGTTAATTTT
This sequence comes from Lysobacterales bacterium, assembly GCA_022360675.1. GTDB lineage: Bacteria > Pseudomonadota > Gammaproteobacteria > Xanthomonadales > Wenzhouxiangellaceae > JAKSCJ01. Next base: position 6,634 of record JAKSCJ010000016.1, on the reverse strand, counting down.
TCCTGCTTCAACTTTAAAGTCCCAGCCGTGATAGCTGCTCGCCGGATAGGGCTTGAACTGAGTGGTCTTGGAATAAATGGTACTAAAACAATACTCTCCTTCGGGCAGTATTAACATGTGGTGATCTTCGCCGGCGATATAGGCTTGAGTGATATAGCTATCGAAATGCTTGAGAAATTCAAACTTCAAAGCAGGGTTTGCTGACTTGCTGCCGAAAATTACATAACCTTCGTTGTTTGCCAGGGTGTTATTGCCATCGTACTCGCGAATATTCGAGTCAATCCCCGAGCATGCACTTAAAGTGAATATAACCAGAACGCATAAAAAACCGGCAATCCTTTTCATGTATCCATTCCTTAGCAATCGTTGGGCGTGTGTGTATGCTGTTACATCTTATGGTGTTTAGCAATGAGATGATTCCAGCGTCGTTGATAGTGTGCGGTCTATATTGATCATGACCGAACTTTAGCGTTTTTATGACAATCAATTTTAGATGAATAAACTATTTGTTGTGTGCTTTTAGATATTGAATGAACGGCTAACACCGTGCTCAAACGTAATAATAACGATCAGCGCGCAGTAAAAAAGCCCGAGTAGAACTCGGGCTTTTAATTCAACAGTATTTAACGCGACGACATAGATACCATATGCCGTATGGTCTGTTGATAGCGATTATTCATCGTCGAAATCTTCAAAAGAATCGAAGAAGAAAGCGGTGGGGTCGTCGTCGCTATCGCTATTGTTGTCGGTGGTTACATCAAAGGCTTCAGGAGGCGGTGTGACGGTGGCAGTATTGCTGATCAGTTCGCCTTCATTGGCCAGCACGAAGGTTGTCAGGCTATACACCACACTACCGCCTTGGGGAATATCGACAATGTCATCAATATGCCCGTTGCCGTTGGCCGTACAACTGGCGCCAGGCGTTGCCGAGCATGTCCAGGTGGCACTGCCAATATCTAAGCTGCTGGGCAATATATCGCTTACTTGTACATTGAATACATCGCCACCGCCTTGATTAACAATGGTGATGATGTAAGTGACATTCCCCAGGTTGTCGATAAATACGGCATTATTCACTTTGCTGATGGCCAGGTCATTACCACCTTCGATGGTTAAGCGCAGCACTTGGCTTCCACCGTCTTCTTGTACTGCAAATTCCACCACTTGGAATAGCGCGGGGAGATTGCTGACGCTAAGCGCCAGCTCGTTGCTGTTAAGTGTTCCTGTGGCGCGTAATAAATCGAAGCTATGCCGACCTGGCGGCGGAACAAAATCGAAGCGCGCATTGATCTGCCCATTCAAAGTGCCTGAATCGATATCGATAGCCGAATACACATCGTTGTTGGCCACATTGGCTGCCGTGGCGCGATCGAGGCTGGCAATAGTGACATCGATAGCCCCCGACTCGCCGAGCATCAAGCGACTGCTGTTGAGGTAGCTGTTATCCATCAGCAATTGGGCATTCAGGTTGCCAGCGCCCTCAACACGAGCAGCGATCATGCTGTCTAGCGCGTTGATGCTGCTGTGGCTCAGGCTCATATCCACATCAATCTGAGTGTTGGGATTAGTGCCGAGGCCGGTCATTTCACCAACTAAGAAATCCTCGCTCAGGTTAATGGTGGTTTGGCTCACATTGAAGTTGATATCGGCAATGCTTTGGGAATCATCAAAGACATCGCTCTCAGCAATATCCAAATTGGCCCCGCTGAGGCTGCCATTTTGGAACGTGGCCATAACCGTGCTATTCACAAAGGAGGCTTCAAAGCTATCGACTTGGCCCACTTCAAAATCATCGAACTGGATATGGGAATCCAGCATGGTGAAGGTGGTGTTGAGTGTGGCTGTTGAACCATCGTCGCTGGTGTCGGCAAAACCCACTTCGAAGTCACTGGTGGTGGTGATGTCTGCTCGAGTCCAGTGGCTGGTAGAGGTGGACTGCGCAGAACCACCATCGCTTGCATCGGCTTCACCAATGTCGAAAAACCCATTGCTGTTGCTTACTGTGATATCGGTCAATGTGACATGGGCAGAAACGGTGGTATTGCCCGGATCAAAGGCATTAGATAAGGCTAAATCAATGTCGCCTCCAGTGCCGATCAAGGTCACCTGATCGATTACCACCGTGGCATCGGCGGTGGCTTGGCCATTAGGGCGCGAGATAAAGACATCGGCGATACTCACATCGCCATCGATCTCGAGATTACTCAGATTCACCATGGTGGCCGTGGCTTGACCGACACCATCGGCATTAACGATTTCCACCTCTGCAATTTCTACATTACCGTTGATGGTGGCGTCTTGAACCAAAGCGCTGGCGGTGCCGTGGGCGGTGGCGTTGGGACCGGTGCGAGAATCAATTGCGCCTGCGATGCGCAACTCGCCACCATTGTTGTCATCGCTGTTAACGGTAAGCACGCTACTCCCAATACCCGCTCCATGAAAGGTGAATTGGCCGTCGGCAACGGGGGTGGAATCGGTGGCAATGGGGGCTGCAACGCCCACATTAATACTGCCAGTGGTGGTTAAGCTGCCACCGTTAGCCACCAGATTGCCCACCGATGTACCGCCGCCTTGGGCAAAGCCAATACCAATAATTCCGGTTTGACCCAAAACGGGTTGGGTGGGGCCGCCGGGCCCTGTGATGAGGATATTGCTATTGTTCAACGTGGCGGTGCCGGTGGCGGTTTGCTCGGCTGAAATTAAGGGTGAAACCTGGCCAAGCAAAAAGCTGAAGGTGGGCTCGATATTCACGCCATTCGCGCTAAATAAACCGCCGCTACCATCACGGCCAATGGCAATGCTGGCCACTTGGATGGGGCCGGGGGCTGTGTTGCTATCGGCATTGGCCTCGCCGTTATTTTGAACAAAGGCTGGGTCATTCATGCCAGGGACGCTGGTGGTGGTCCAATTGCTACCCACAAACCAATCGCCAGCGCTGGGGCCGGTGTTGGTGTTATCCCACTCGGGAAAACCACTGGTGGTTTGGAGTTCAACAATGAGCTGCTGATTACCAGAGCCATCAAGCTGCACATTTTGGTTCACCACAAAGTTGCTGGGTAAATTGCTGACCGTTACGTTATCGAACAAACCACTAATGCCGGTGGGTGAGCTGGTATTGATCACCGCAAAGCTAATGTTGCCGGTGGGAATAAATTGCAGATTCATCTGCAAATCCCCCGCCAGGCTTGCGGTATTGGTATTAACAGCAGCATAAACATCGGATGAACCACCGCCGCTGGCGCGACGAGTGCTGTTAGCACTGAACTCCAGCGTAGCGCCGCTACCCAGCGTTAGCGTATTGGTCTCGATCAAACCATGATCAACAAACACTCGTCCGGTGGCTGTGCCACCACCGGGGTTTAAGCCCACGTTAATGAGCGGAATCTGAATACCATTGGAGTTCCGCAGCACACCATTGGCAATGCCCGTGCCGTTAGCGATACCCACATTGAGTTCGGTAAAGCGGCGGGCTGTGGGTGTGCCAAAAACATTTAACTGCTGAGTGACATCGCCCAACGCTTGGCCAACACCATGATTAACGCCGATATTTAATGGGCCTTGTAAGCCAGCGTTGCTGGGGCCGAGTAAACTGAAGCCAAGGTCTAAATCGGCGCTGGCATTGCCGCTGTCGTGCGCCACGCCAATATTGGCCCTGGCGATATCTTCGATCTCGCCACCTTGCATAATGCCCATGGCATCGCCGGTGCTATGGGCAACGCCGATATCAATTTGACGCTCATCGGCCTTAAAGCTGGAGGTGCTGGAGTCGATATTCACATTGCCCATGGCACTTCCCGCGCCCGTGGAAACCCCAATTTGAATGAAGTCGAAATTGGTGCTGGAAACAAAGCTATCGGGCAAAATGAACGTGCCATCAGCGTCGCCATCGGCTTCGCTCACGCCAATACGCAGGGGGCCATTGGCGTTTTCCAAGCCGCCACTGGCATTGTCCCCAAATTCCAACAAACCACTGGATGCGACAGAACCCGTAAAGGTCACGCCAATATTAGCGCTGCCATCGAGTTGAAAATCACCGCTCTCCTCGGGTGCAAAAATTAAACTGCCGCTGCCGCCGTCTACACCAATGTTGAGCGACTGCGCCATCACCTGAGGCGAATCGGGCGGTACCATGGCCACGCCACCATTGTTGATATTCACCGGAAAGGCCAGCGAAGGCAGTGTATTTGGGTCCCAGTTACTCAACTCGAACCAGTTGGCTGGCCCCGCGACATTCCAACGGACTTCTGCGATCACTTGCACAAGCGCACTGGCCGGACCACTGTTACCCAGGCTCGAGGTCAAGTCACCGCTGATATTGTTTTGAATCCCCAAAGTGGTACCCACAATATCCACCAACACACTACAACTGCTGCCTGCGGCCACCGAGCCATTGCTATAGCTAATGGTGGTACCGCCATCCAGAGCTGTGAGCGTGCCGCCTGCGCAACTGCTCAAGGCGTTGGCAGGTGTGGCGATGGCTAAACCCGCGGGCAGAGCGTCGCTGAAATCTAGGAAGTTGGCAGGTAAGCTGCTGGCCGTGTTGTCGATGCTGAAAACCAAAGCGGTGCCGGTACCGATACCGATAAAGTCGGCCAAAAATTGCTTACTGAAGAGCGGTGCCTGGCGCACGGTGATCGTCGCGCTGGCCGGGCCACTATTGCCCAAGGTCGAGGTTAAATCGCTAGTGATATTGGTGAAGGTGCCGGTGGCCTGGGCGGTAACATCTACAGTGATAAGACAAGCACCCAGGCCCGCCACCAAGCCGCCACTATAGGTAATGGTGCCGCTACCACTAAGCGCGGTTAGCGTGCCGCCGGAACAGGTATTGGTCACATTAGCGGGCGTGGCCACCACGAAACCGGCGGGCAGGTTATCGGTAAAGCTAAGGTTTTCGGCCGCATTGGCATTATTGCCGTTATCGATGGCAAGCGCTAAGTTGGTGCTGCCCGCCTGGCCGATGGCACTGGCACTAAAGAGTTTGATAAAAATGGGTGTGCCCACTTCGCGCACATTTAACGCTGCTACGGCTGCGGCGCTGTTGCCTAGGCTGGAACTTAGCTCGCTGCTTACATTTTGATGCAAGCCTAAAGCCACGCCTTCTACATCGACTGAAATAGTGCAATTACTATTGGGTGCCAGATCGCCCAGATAATCCACTTGATTGGGGGCGAGTGTGACTGAACCCGGACAAGTATTGTTGAGATTATTGGGAACGGCTAACTGAATACCAGCGGGAAAAATATCGGTAAAGCTGGTAGTGGCGGCTACGTTGAAATCGGAGCTGTTACCGAGCATAAAGGTCAAGGTGGTCGTGCCACCTAACTCCACACTATTATCGGCAAAGCTTTTACTGAGGGTAGGAATGGGCGGGCCTAAGACCTCAATGGTATCGACCGCCGGGCCGCTATTACCAATGCTGGAGGTAAGCTCGCCGGTAATGTTCTCCTGCTCGCCCGTGCTCACACCTACAATATCCAGGCTGAAAGAGCAGCTATCGCCCGCATTTAGATCGCCAGCAAAAACTACATCGGTGGCGCTGGGCGTAACGGTTCCGCTACAGGTATTAACCACATTGGGCGTGGGCGCCACCGCTAAACCGCCGGGCAACACATCCATAAAGGTCAGGCTGTTGGCGTTTTGCGCGCCTAAGCTGTGGTTAAAACTATAGGTGGCGGTGGTGATTTGCCCCACTTCTATGCTGTCGTCGGCAAAGCTTAAATCAAACACCGGCGTGCCCACATCGGCTACCACTAACAAGGCCCGAGCCGGGCCGCTGTTGCCCAAGCTAGAGGTCAAATCTTCCGTAATGTTCTCTTTTAAGCCGGGAGCCGTGCCCACCACGTCGATTTCCAGCGTGCACATTTCGCCTTGAGGTAAAACGCCGCTGTAATTAAAAGTATTACCGCCCGAACCAATACCACCAGAGCAGCCAAAAAAAGCGTTGCTAGGGTTGGCGGTGGTTAAACCCGGCGGAAAGGTATCGGATAGCACGATGTTTTCAGCATCTTGCAAGCCCGTTAGATTCGATAGGGCAAAAACTAATCGCGTAGGCTGGCCAATCTCCACTCGGGTGTCGTTGAAGCTTTTATCAAACGCCAAGGCTTGGGCAGAGACAAAGGGGGAATACAAGCAAAGTAGAAAAGCCGAAGAACCAATAGACAGGGCACTGAGCAACTTCATAAACGTACTCGTCTTTTTTGATGGCGCACAACACGGGTATCAGTGGGAATACAACCCGCAGCTTTACACACGCTTAGGCGCTCGTTATCATTGGTGGTTATTGGAAATTATAGATAATAATGAATTAGAAATCACTTGCTAAATATAAAGTTGCTAGGAAAACTGCAAAAGCAAACTATCAGCCAGACCAGTACAAACGTGCCATAAGTAATAACTTGGGTCTTGGTCTTTTTATGATTCCGTTAGGGCGGCGTAATCATTATCGTGCCTGCTTTCAATAAGTATTGAATTAAATAGATTGAACCAAAAAACTCTGATCGAAAAAGGCCGATCGAAAAACGTTGATTTAATGGGGCGCTGTCGTAGACGTGGCTGTTAATTTAACCATCGAATCTTCGGGTCATGAATCGAGTGCCCAATGTGGCTTCAAGCAGGGTGACTTCGTGGGGTGTTT
>JAKSCJ010000223.1 GCA_022360675.1 Lysobacterales bacterium | reverse complement strand
GGACCAAGCGCGTGAGTCAGCGCGCGGTAAAAAAGCCATCGGCACCACGGGCCGTGGTATTGGCCCAGCTTACGAGGATAAGGCGGCGCGTCGTGGTGTACGTGTGGCCGATGTGCTCGATAGTGCACGCCTGCAAGATAAACTTGAAGGTGTGGTGGACTACTACAACTTTATCTTGCAACACTACTATAAAGCTGGCGCGATAGACCTATCCCAAGTGTTAGATCAAGCCAGTGCGTTGTCTGAATGGATGGCACCGTTAGTTGCCGATGTAACGGAAGAGCTGCACCAAGCTCGACGCGACGGTAAGAAAATTGTTTTCGAAGGCGCTCAAGGTAGTTTGCTCGATATCGATCAAGGCACTTACCCCTATGTGACCTCTTCGAATACCACTGTAGGTGGCGTTTGTACTGGCAGTGGCATCGCACCGCGCGATATCGATTATGTGCTGGGTATTACCAAGGCTTACACCACCCGTGTCGGTAGTGGCCCATTCCCCACTGAGCTGCACGACGAAGTAGGAGAAGAGCTAGGTAAGCGTGGCCACGAGTTCGGTGCCACCACCGGCCGTAAGCGCCGCTGTGGCTGGCTAGATGCCGTGGCTCTGGCGCGTATGGTGCAACTCAACGGTATCGATGGTATCTGTTTGACGAAGCTGGATGTGCTAGATAGCTTCGAAACCATTCGTGTGTGTACAGCGTATAAAGTAGATGGTGAAATTATTCATGGTTTCCCCACCGATACCGAGTCTTGGGATCGCTTAGAGCCTGTGTATGAAGATCACCCCGGCTGGGATGGCGACACTCGAGGTATTTGCAGCTACGATCAACTTCCCGAACTAGCGAAGTCTTATCTCAAGCGTGTAGAAGAGCTGGTGGGTGCACCCATCCATATTCTCTCCACGGGTCCTGACCGTGACGAAAACGTGATGATTCAACATCCGTTTGGTGACTAGCACAAGACGACCAGAGCGCCTTGTTCGCTAACTTAGAAGAGCGCCGCTATATGCGGCGCTTTTTTGTACCGTTTCACTTAATTAATGCATGGTTATTACTGTCTTTGTTATTTCTTGTTTATCAGTGTTAGTCTAATTGTAGTGCTGCTGGTTGAATGTGAAACCGTACTGTTTAACTGAGTTGGAGTAAGTGATGAAAGCGTTGATGTTATTTGTACTACTGTTGATGTTGTCGCCTCAATTACAGGCGGCGGAGGTGTTAAATAATGAAACAGAGGTGAAACAACTTACTGAAAACGTGATGCAAAAAGTTAGTGAAAATTTATGGAAAGAAGCTTTGCTACTACTGCGGCCATACTCATTGAATCCTGTTGCTGAGTTCGATAGCGAGGTGGGTCAAGTTGAATTACAAATACCGGTGATCAATCAACGTTTTGGCTCAGCGATTAATTATGACTTCGTAAAACGTGAAGCCGTTGGCGATTCCCTGCTGCGTTATGTGTATTTACAAAAGTTTGAAAAACATGTGATGAGTTGGCATTTTATTTTCTATAAGCCAAAAGATGTGTGGCAACTTAATGCTTGGAGCTTTGATGATAATGTGGAATCGTTTTTTCAATAATTGCACAAAACGCTGAGTTCTTCGTGGTTTTGTTGTCGCCTTAGATACGCTTACATGATTCCTAACTGCGCTTGTAAAGCCTTGGCTTTGCGATGCACGCGTGTGTTGTAAATAGGCATAACTATCAACAATAGCCAATACATCCAAGCGGCGGCCTGAGTCCATTCGTTGTCTAACCAACAAGCCAGTGCGATAGAGTAGAGGCCAAAGCTACCGATGATGACCCAAGAGAGAATCTCGCTGCGCGTGAGGTACTGTTCTAATGCATTTAACGATAAAGACGAACGAACACTCCAGGCGCGCCAATATAAAGCGGCAACACTCAGGTTAAGTACACAAAAGCCAATGCCGTAGGCCACCAGTAAATTACGGAAATCTGCATAAGATTCCATCGCAAAACGACTGGCCAGCCAGCCATCGGTCATCGCGTGAAACATGGTGCCGAAAAGTATCTTTAACGGATACACATAAACCATGATGACGAAAATCAGTAAGGAGCTGAGCAGTACCGACGGTAAATCTTCCAAGCCGTAACGCTCGCTCCATACTTGATGAGCGCGCCAGTAAGCCATGATGAGCGCGAAGCTAGTGCCGAAAGCCGGAACGTTTTTCAGTGCATCGAGTAACTGCTGGATATTCTCAGGAATACTATCGATGGAAATCACCAGCATGGTTAATGCAAAAGCAAACGCGGCATCGATAAAGGTCTCCAAGCGCGTGCGCTCGCGTCCTCGGCGCGAAAAACCGTCTTTGAGTGTTTGATTGGCATTATTGGTTTTCATTGTTATCTCTAACTTGAGCGCGCCGTTTGCTTTTAGTGTAAGCAAGTGTTGATGTTACGGGGCGGGTGTTTGCTCTTTATCGACGATGTTTTCTAGACATCGCGCTCAATCATACAAAACTTATTGATGAGAAATAGCATCGATCGTAATTTCTTAAAAGATTCATTTAGTGGATTTGCGTTATGTATTAGGCTTTAAGAGGAAATGTAGAGGTGGCTTGAGAAGTGCTTTAGGGCGAGGCGTTGAACCACTCACATCATCAATGCAGAGAGCGCTTACCAATAAAAGTCGATAGAATCGGATATTTAAGAAAGGTCTTAAGATAAAGAAAATGTTGCTTGAAACTTAAAATGGTGCCGGGGAGAGGACTCGAACCTCCACGGGTCGCCCCACTGGAACCTAAATCCAGCGCGTCTACCAATTTCGCCACCCCGGCGCACTTTTTGGCCGTGAAAAGCATCTGCTGATGCCCAGCCGTGGCCTGTATTATAGAAGATGATACAGACAAAAATACAAAACCGCCGATTAACGCACTAGGAATTTCTAGGGTCGATCGACGGTTTTAAATCTGGTGCCGAGGAGAGGACTTGAACCTCCACGGGGTTACCCCCACTAGCACCTGAAGCTAGCGCGTCTACCAATTTCGCCACCTCGGCTTTAACGCTGTGATCGCTTGCGATCAACGTTAAGCGGTGTATTCTAGTGAAATAAATTTTTAATGCAACACTTTTATAGAAATTTTTTTCAGTTTTTTTGCGCTGTTGATATTTGTCTATACTTTTTTCTTAAATATTAGTGCTTTATTGATTGTGCCGGGATGCTGGGTCTATTCGATGAACTAAACTTATCAGTCAAAAAGACTTCACCCAATGTCAAAAATCGCTGCTTACCAAGCAAATTTTGCCGAGTTGAGTCTTGGGACTCGAGAATAATGAGATATGAATAGTCAATGGCTTTGAGAGAATTCCAGCATTGGTGTCAGTAAGTTTTGTATAGGGTATTAGATGAATTGACGATCTGTTGATTTGGCTAGATAAAGCGTTTTAATAAGAATCATCCCTGTGTACTCATCATTGTTAAACGAGAGCGCTTGAGTATTAATATTGTCGATAGCCATATTTGGCTTTTTAACATTGTGTCGATTGTATATCTTTTTATGTGCTTGCAAATCGCAATCTTGTTATGTGGACTAAAGTATAGATTGTTTTTTATAAATCACTGTGTATAGCTAGTTGTTGTTCAGTACTAATAAGTATGTTGCGCAAAGTAAGCTAAGTTCTTAGTTAAATATCATTAAATTTGTTTAGAGCATGATGCGATATGCAACTTCAATGTTAAGGTTAATCAATGCTTGCATCTGCATTCTTGCTAAACGAAGAATGTATACAAAACGGTTAACCTCTTTGCCTTAAGGTTGTGAATGAAACGAATCTTTCCTGCGTTAGCTCATGGTTTGTAAGTAGGCTTGTTAAATGCTCAACAGAGCTTATAACCAGACCGCGTATACACCTGTGCTTTATGCTGAAAAGCGTTATTCTATGCGGGTTTCAGGGGTGGTACGGAAAACCAGATAAGCTGAATTAAGGTAGGAAATAAAGGCTTTGGAAGGAGCGTGGCCGAAGCTCCAAGGGGAAGAGCTTCGGCCACTGACCGAGCGGGTAAGGGGGGAACCCGCGTCGGGCAACTCAAAGTTATCCTTTCATTCAAGCGACGTCAAGAAAATTTGCGTCACAGAAGGTTAAATCCGTACGGGACTATATAATTCACGATACAATCGTCCGTAATGAACAACAAAACGATGAACAAATCACGCAACAAGAAACGACATGTTGCACATAACGATAAGCACGACCGCTTATCCAAAATGACTCACGATGTATTGGCAATACTTCGACGCGAGGGACATCCGCTTTCTGAAAATGATTTAGCCACCGCATTAAAGAGTAAAGGTGGCGATCGCCAAACCTTAAATAAAGCACTTTACCAAATGGCAGCAGCAGGCCATTTGGTACGTAATCGAAAAGGCGTTTGGGGTTTACCTGAACGTATGGACATCTTTCCGGCTCGTATTAATGCTCACCCCGATGGTCACGGCAATGCGGTTCCCGATAGCAAAGGCGAATGGCTGTATCTGCCACCGCGCGAGATGCGCCAGGTGATGCATGGCGATCGCGTTTTGTGCTGTGTGGCCAGTGTAGATCGCCGTGGCCGCGCCAGCGGGCAGATTGTAGAAGTATTAGAGCGTGCTGTTGAACACGTGGTTGGGCGTTATTTAGAGCAGCGTGGGGTTGGCATTGTTATTCCCGATGATCCACGGCTGCATCACGATGTGATGGTGAATCTGCCCGAACACCTGAAACCCGAGCCCGGTCAGGTGGTGGTGGCGAAAATCCTCGAGCAGCCCGCCAGTAATACGCGCCCGGTAGGTGAGGTGACCGAAATTCTAGGTAATGCCGGTGCGCCGGGAATGGCCACTGAAATCGCCATTCGCAGTTACGGCTTGCCCCACGAGTGGCCGGGGCCCGCCATTGCAGCGGCCAAAGCGCTGCCCACGGAGGTTTCTGAAGCATCGAAAGTCGACCGCAAAGACTTACGCGCGCTGCCTTTAGTCACCATTGACGGCGCAGATGCACGAGACTTTGACGACGCAGTGTATTGTTTACGGCGTAAACAAGGTTGGCGTTTGGCCGTAGCGATTGCCGATGTGGCGGCCTATGTCATGAAAAATGACGAGCTCGATCGCTCGGCATTGCAGCGAGGTACTTCCACTTATTTCCCCAATAAAGTGGTGCCCATGTTGCCTGAGGAGCTATCGAACGAGCTGTGTTCGTTGAAGCCCGAGGTGGATCGCCTGGCCATGGTGTGCGATATGAGCTTCAGCGACGAGGGCAAGATTACCCGGGTACGCTTTTATGAAGCGGTGATCCATTCCCATGCTCGCTTAACTTATAACCAAGTACAAGAATATCTCGACACCCAAGACGGCACCGTGCCGGGCTATGGCAAGGATGTTTGCAAGAGCATCGACGATTTCCACCAGCTGTGGCAGGTTTTGGATCAACGTCGCCGCAACCGTGGCGCCATCGACTTCGAAAGCTTTGAGGTGAAGATTCTCTTCAATAGCGACGGCGAGGTGGGCGATATCATGGCCCGCGAACGCCTCGATACCCACCGCATGATCGAAGAAGCCATGATTGCAGCCAATGTGGAAGCCGCACGCTTTCTACAACGGCGAAAAATCCCGGCTTTATATCGGGTACATGATGCACCGCCCATGAGTAAGTTGGACGACTTGGTTCAGTTCTTGCTGGCCCAGGGTTTACGCATCAGCTGGAAAGAGCAGCCCGAGCCTCAGGATTTCGCGAAAATTATGGAAGCCGTGGCCGAGCGGCCAAACAAGCCTTTAGTGCAAGCCATGTTGCTGCGCTCGCAAAGTTTGGCGGCTTATCGTGAAGAAAACGAAGGTCACTTTGGCTTGGCTCTGGATGCTTATGCGCATTTCACCTCGCCCATTCGCCGTTACCCCGACTTACTGGTGCACCGCGCCTTAAAGCATGCCATTCGTGGTGGCAAACGTCGCGATTATCAATATTCGGCAGAAGAAATGGAGCGTCTGGCCGAGCATTGCTCGTTCACCGAGCGCCGCGCCGAAGAAGCCAGCCGCGATGTCATTCAACGTTTGCAATGTGTGTATTTACAAGCGCACATCGGCGAGGTGTTCACCGCTATGGTGACCGGCGTTACCGGCTTCGGCATGTTTGTAGAGCTGGATCAAGTACGCGTTAGCGGCTTGGTACATATCAGCACCTTGCCCGGCGACTATTACCATTACGACCCGTTGCACCAACGCATGACGGGTGAGCGTCGTGGCCGCAGCTACAGCCTGGCTCAACGGGTACGGGTGAAAGTGATGGCCGTTCGTGTGGATGAGCGTAAAATCGATTTGGAGCTGGCACCTTAAGGTGTCAGTTTCCAGGGGGCACTTTGTCGCCCGGACCTGCAGGTCGCTTTTTCTGTATTGATCTGTTCAGTAACGCGTATTTAGGCGGTGTTTCCCGCCGAAACCGGTTAAATACTTGCTAATTTCTCCTTAAGGCTTCAATGTATGCCCCCTTTTGATGGCATCATGGATCAAGCCGTCGTCACTCCTTAGGTATGTAGACTTATGAACACTATCCAATTGGCTGGCCTGCAAGTGGTCGAAACTGTGATGCAAGGTCACGTGGAAGGCTTCCAGCGCCTGTATATTTTGAAAGACACCCGCAATAAGCGTTTGCAGCAGCTCGAAAAGCAAGCGCGAAAAGCCGGCGTGCAGATTCAGCCGGTGGATAAAGAACGCTTGGAAAAGATGATGCACGGCGTTAAGCACCAAGGTGTGATTGCCGATTATCTGCCGGAAAACCTGAAGGAAGAGGGCGATATTGCCGCGCTGGCAGAACAGGCCGGCCAAAAAGCTCTATTCCTGGTGCTAGATGGTGTGCAAGATCCCCATAACTTGGGCGCGTGTATGCGCAGCGCCGAGGCCGCCGGGGTGACCGCTGTCATTGTGCCTAAAGACCGCGCCGCCGATCTTACCGCTGTGGCGCGCCGCTCTGCCTGTGGTGGTGCCGAGCTGGTGCCTTTAATTCGTGTGACGAATCTGGCCCGCACTTTACGTCAATTAAAAGATCTGGGCGTTTGGTTAGCTGGTACTACCGATGATGCTCATGCCACTATTCACCAACAAGATCTCACCGGTCCGCTGGCCTTAGTGATGGGCAGCGAAGGCGAGGGCATGCGTCGCTTAACTTCTGAACAGTGCGACTATCATTTGTCGATTCCCATGCTGGGGCATGTGAGCAGCCTGAATGTATCGGTGGCCACTGGGGTGTGTTTGTTCGAAATTGTGCGTCAACGAGGCTAATGTGATTGCTGATTTAAATATTGATATTCCCGCTTGGTTTAAGGAAAAAGCGGAAGCGGCTCGTCCACAGATTAAAGATATCGATAGCGCCATGGCACTGGCCATCGAGTTTTCGGCTGAGAATATCCGTCGTGGCCATGGTGGGCCTTTCGGTGCCGTGGTCATCCGCGCCGATGACCATTCGTTAGTGGCGGCAGGCGCCAATTTGGTCACCAGCCGTGGTTTGTCCAGCTTGCATGCAGAAGTGGTGGCCTTATCGCTGGCCCAGCGCATGTTAAAAACTTGGGATTTACACAGCGCCGGTGAGCTGATTCTGGTGAGTTCCTGCGAGCCCTGCATCATGTGTATGGGCGCGACCATTTGGTCGGGCGTTACGCATTTGGTGTGTGGCGCACGCGGTAGCGATGCTGAGCTGGCTGGCTTTGATGAAGGCCCCAAACCCGAGCACTGGGAAGATCAACTACGCCAACGTGGTATTGCGGTACAGGTCGATGTACAGCGCGATGCGGCGGCTAAGGTGTTAGCGCACTACGCTAGCGGCGGCGGTAAGATTTACAACGCACGCGGGCAATCTTAAGCGCGCCTTGGCTATCGGAATCAACGAAGCACTAGCCATAAGATTTCGTTAGCTCATGTATTGATAAAAACGATGCCATCGCTGGCGCATTGGGTAGGTCATTTAATGGCCTTAGTGAAGTGAGTTTCGGTTTTGGTCTTCATGCATAGCTAGCGAGGTGTCTTGCATGTCTTTACGTCCGTTTCACTTAGCGATTCCGGTGGATGACCTAAACGCTGCCCGTCATTTTTACGGCACGGTTTTGGCTTGCCGTATTGGTCGTGAGTCGTCGCGTTGGATCGATTTCGATTTCTTTGGTCATCAGTTAACGGTGCATTTAAAAGCCCATAAAAGTGAAGACCAAGCATTAAACGAAGTCGATCAACAGCAGGTTCCCGTGCCACATTTTGGTGTGATACTAGATTGGGAACCTTGGCAACAGTTGGCCGAGTCTTTGCAACAACATGAGGTGGACTGGATCATCGAACCACGCGTGCGATTCCAAGGCCAAGTGGGCGAGCAGGGTACTTTGTTTATTCGCGATCCAGCGGGTAATGCCTTGGAGTTTAAAGCCTTCCAGGACGATGCTCAGATCTTTGCCCATTAATGATTTGAGAGTAAGAAATTAGCGCTTGTCTATTGGCAATAGCGTGTACTAAAAAGCCGGTCGTTCAGACCGGCTTTTTTTGTTGCTCCTGGTTCACTTAAAACTTAGCTTTCGCTACTTTGTAGTAAGGAGGCGATTAACGCTGCGGTATCGTCATCGCTAGTGTTGTGCGAAAACACCAAACGCGCTAAGTCTTTTGCCCCTGGCCACAGATGAAATTCTTGCCCCAGACTTTGCATGGCTAAGAGTTGTGCTTCGGGTAAGCGTAAAAATACTTCATTGGCTTGCACCGGATACGCCAGGCTGGCCTGGGGATGATCGATTACCGCTTGGGCAAAGCGCTGTGCCTGGCCGTTGGCATTGCTAGCTAGCTCTAGCCAGAGATTATTCTCTACATAAGCCAGTAATTGGGTCGAGGTATAGCGCATCTTACTAAGTAAATGGCCGGCGCGTTTGCGCCGTCGTTCAAGCCCGTGCCAGCGTTGCTGGGTGCTTTCGTCATCACCAAATAAGATCACGGCTTCGGCGGCCATAGCGCCGTTCTTGCTGGCACCAAAGGTCAGCATATCGATACCTGCACGCCAAGTGATATCAGCGGGATGACAATTCAAACCTGCCACCGCGTTACCAAAGCGTGCGCCATCCATATGCATGCCTAAGCCATGGCTTTTAGCCAGTGCGGAAATGGCTTCAATTTCCGCTACTGAATACACCGTTCCCGACTCGGTGCTTTGGGTGAGGCTGATGGCGCTGGGTAAAATTTCATGCACGCCGTGACTGCCGTAGCGCGATAAGGTTTCCGCCAAGGTCTCGACATTAAGTTTGCCTTCTTCACCGGCCACGGGAACCAGTTTACAACCCGGATTATAAAACTCAGGCGCGCCGCATTCGTCGCTGTGAATGTGGGCATGATCATGACACAGCACACCGCCCCAGGGCGGACATAACTCGGCCAACGCAATACTGTTACCGGCGGTGCCCGTACTTAGTGGGAGTACCCGCAACGAGGTTTCGAAGACTTCTTGTAAGCGCTGGTTTAGTTGATCAGTCCAGTGATCGTCGCCGTAAGCGTGGGCGCTACCGCGATTACAGGCCAACAGGGCTTGCATGATGGGTTCAGCAACGGGTGATTCGTTATCGCTGCGAAAGTTAGCCACGAGGCGTTCCCTTTATACGGTGTGAAATGGATGGGTTTGGATTAAAGCAATCATGAATCGTCGCTGTTATCGATCTGGCCTTGCTGATTTTGAGCCTGTTTATCCCAGCGGCGTAGCTGTTCTAGCTTCTGTGCAATTTTCAGTTCGAGGCCGCGTTCAACAGGAAAATAAAACTGCGTGCCTTCCAAGCCTTCGGGAAAATAGTTTTCACCGGCGGCATAAGCTTGTTCTTCATCGTGGGCGTAGCGATACTCGTCGCCATGGCCTAACGATTTCATCAATTGAGTGGGCGCGTTGCGTAAATGCACAG
>JAKSCJ010000046.1 GCA_022360675.1 Lysobacterales bacterium | reverse complement strand
GGACTTCGTCGAAAACTACGACGGTAGCGAGCACGAACCCACGGTTTTGCCCACCAAGGTGCCCAACTTGCTGGTGAACGGTTCTTCCGGTATCGCCGTGGGTATGGCCACCAACATTCCGCCGCATAATCAAGGTGAAGTGATCAACGCCGTGCTGGCCTTGATGGATAACCCCGAGCTTGATGTCAACGGCATCTTAGAACACATGCCGGGCCCCGATTTCCCCACGGCGGGTTTAATCAATGGCGCTGAAGGCATCGCCGAGGCTTATGCTACCGGCCGTGGCCGTATTTACATGCGCGCCCGCACCCATGTCGAAACCGACGATAACTCTAGTAAGCAATCCATTGTGATTACCGAATTGCCCTATCAGGTGAATAAGGCACGTTTGCTGGAAAAAATTGCCGACTTAGTGCGCGAAAAGCGCCTGGAAGGCATCACCGATTTACGCGATGAATCCGATAAAGACGGCATGCGTGCGGTGATCGAAATCAAACGCGGTGAAGTGCCCGAAGTGGTGCTGAACAACCTCTACCAACAAACCCAGATGCAAACCGTATTCGGCATCAATATGGTGGCCTTGGTAGATGGTCGTCCGCGTTTGTTGAATGTACGCGAAGTGCTACAAGCCTTCATTAAGCATCGCCGTGAGGTGGTGACTCGTCGCACCATTTACGATTTAAACAAAGCGCGTGATCGTGCTCATATCTTAGAAGGCTTAACCGTTGCCTTGGCCAATTTGGATGAGATCATCGAGCTCATCAAAGCGGCCCCCAATCCGGCAGCGGCCCGTGCCGATTTAATCGCGAAAGCCTGGGATCCAGGTTTGGTGGCCAGCTTGCTGGGCCGCTCCGACGCCAATATGTCGCGGCCGGTGGGCTTGAACGATAGCTACGGTATGATCGATGGCGCTTACAATCTGTCGCCCGAACAAGCCCAGGCTATCTTGGATTTGCGCCTGCAAAAACTGACCGGCCTGGAGCAGGAAAAGCTGACCCAGGAATATCATGAGATTCTGGATCTGATCCGCTCTTTGCTGGAAATCTTATCCGACCCCGATCGCCTGCAAGCGGTGATTCGTGAAGAGTTGGAAGACATTCGCGAGCGTTATTCCGACCCGCGTAAAACCGAAATTATCAAAGATCGCCTGAACCTGAGCCTGGAAGATCTCATCTCCGAGCAAGACGTGGTGGTGACGTTATCCCATGCGGGTTATGCGAAATCACAACCGTTAAGCCAGTACCGCAGCCAGCGTCGTGGTGGTCGTGGCCGTTCGGCGACGCGCATGAAAGACGAGGATTTCGTCGACCGTCTGTGGGTGGTTAACACGCACGATACGCTGCTGTGCTTCACCAATGCCGGCAAAGTGTACTGGATTAAAGTTTACGAACTGCCGCAAGCAGGCCCCAATGGGCGCGGTAAGCCCATCGTGAATTTGTTGCCCTTAGAAGAGGGCGAACGCATCAATGCGGTATTGGCGGTGCGCGAATTCCCTGAAGATCAATACGTCTTCTTCGCCACCCAAAAGGCATTGTAAAGAAAACCTCTTTGTCGGCCTTTAAGCGTCGTTTGGCCAGCGGTATTCGTGCTATCGACTTAAACGACGATGATTTCGTGGTGGACGTAGCGCTCACCGACGGCGAGCAAGATATTCTGCTGTTCTCCAACGACGGTCGCGGTATTCGCTTCAATGAATCTGAAGTGCGCCCCATGGGCCGTACCGCCCGTGGTGTGATTGGCCTGCGCTTGAAAGAGCAGCAACTGGTGGTGGCCATGCAAGTGGCGCAAAACGATGAAGTGTTATTTGCCACGGCCAACGGCTACGGTAAACGCACCGCTATCGGCGATTTCCCCGTACATCACCGTGGTGGCCAGGGTGTGATCGCCATTCAAACCAGCGAGCGTAATGGTGAGCTGGTGGCAGCGCTGAATATCAGTCCCAATGAAGACATCATGCTGATCAGCGACGGTGGTACTTTGGTGCGTACACGCACTGCCGAGGTCTCGGTCTTGGGTCGCAATACTCAAGGTGTCATGCTGATTCGCTTGACCGGTTCCGAACGTTTGGTGGGTTTGGCCAACACCGAGGCGGCCGAGGACGACGATCAACTGCCTGAAGACGACGAGCAAGTCACCGCTGAGCTGGAACTTGCCTCGCCAGGGCAGGGTGGGGATGACACTTCGCCCGACGACGACGGTGAACCCCAAGCTAGCGATGACGGCGAATAAGTGATGAGCGAGAACCAAGTGCAAGCCGCCACCGAGGTCAAAGCCGTGGCTGCAGGAACGATCAAAGCTTATCGCCTGCCGGGCGCACCAGCCGATGCCAGCGATTGGATGCGCCCCGCGCGTCCGACTCGTGACTGGATGGATCGCACCCCCGATCGTTATGCCTACCGCTGTATTCCTTTGAGTGCAGCCAACACCATGGGCTGGGAATTGATCAACCCGGTGGATTGCGAATTCCACTGGAATGGCATGACCGATCACCGCCAAGTCAATGTGTGGACGGCCAGACCCCATCGCTGGGGTCCGCGCAGCCACTTTGGCACCGGAGTGGTGACTTGGGAGCTGCCCTTTTTATTCCGGACTCCAGCCGATTACGGCATGGTGATTACGGGCCCGGCGAATCATGAAAAAGCAGGAATTAATCCACTCGATGGCTTTATTCGCACCGACTGGCTGCCGTACCCCTTCACCATGAATTGGCGTATCACCGAGCCAAATCGCAGTATTCGCTTTGCAGCCGGTGAACCCATCGCACGGATTTACCCATTTCCGCTGGCGGCTTTAGATGAGTTCCAAGTGGAACTGCACGACTTGGACGAAGATCCTGCGTTTAAGCAGCGCTTTGTTGACTGGGCGCAGAGCCGGCGCCAAGGTTACGAAAAGCGTAAAGAGGCCGAGCAAAAGCTGGCTGCGACTCAACAAATGCCCGATTTGGATGAGCTGTGGAGCAAGCAGTATGCCCGTGGCCAGGGGGCGGATGAGGTAGAGCATCAAACGGTCTTTCGCTGTAAACCACCCGTCAATAAGTAGCCCCGTACGTAAGCCGCTTTAATCAATAAGCTTAGCCAATAAGCTTAGCCAATGGCTTTGCTGTTGAATGCTTTGGTGGCAACGCACCACAAAAAAAGCCGCTCATCGCTAGCGGCTTTTTTTGTGCAACCATCAACTTTAAGCCTTGCAAAGTGCTAGCGGTGCTTGATTTTCGGGGTTGCTAGACCCACACCAGTAGATTCAATAGCATCTATTAAAATAATGAGGGAACAATGGCAGCAGAACAAACGAGAGCGCGTGATCTATTATCGATCGAAAGCCGTTTAAACTTGGTTTTTGGCCTCATGATGTCGGCGTTTATGGCTTGCGTCTTGTCGGGCGTCATGACCTGGTTCAACAGCCCTGAAGGGAGCTTTACGGTTTTTCGCTGGGGGCGTAGTTTCCTGCTGGCCTGGCCCATCGCCTTTAGTTTATTACTCACCGTTGCGCCAAAAATTCGACGCTTGGCTATGCGGATCGTTGAATATTGGAATCGCGGCAGTATTAACGACACCTAGGCACTGATGAGCTGTGGATACAGCGCTAGCAAAATCAGTGCGAAAATGGCCAGAATGACCGTTTCAGAGATCAATAAAATCAGCGGCTTCCAGCCTAATTCGGCCAGTTTTCTCAAATCGGCTTTAACGCCAACCGCAGCAATGGCTGCGACTAAACACCAACGCGATACATCCACCATGCCCGCTTGAATAGGTTGGCTGATCCAGCCCAAACTATTGATAATCACTAAGGCCACAAAAGCCACTAAGAAGGCCGGTAGTGGCGGTGGTTTTTTGCCACTTTCGCAATCGCGTTGCTGGCGGAACATCGTCGAGACAATCATGATAACTGGCACCAACATCGCGACGCGTAAGAGCTTGGTGAAGGTGGCGGTATTACCCGCTTCATCACCCAATAAATAGCCTGCGCCCACCACCTGGGCAACATCGTGAATGGTGCCGCCTAAAAAGATTCCCGCGCGAACATCGTCTAATCCTAAGCTGCTTACGATGGGTGGGTAGGCAATCATGGCCACTGTACTGAGGCTAGTCACTCCGATCACCGTGAAGATCAGCATGGACTCTGAGTCTTCCCGCTTGGGTAACACGCATGCCGTGGCCATGGCGGCAGAAGCACCACAAATGGCCACCGAAACGCCGGTTAAGGTGCCCATGTCTTTGCTTAAACCTAGACGTTTGGCAATAAACAAACCACTGGCGATGGTGAGTGGAACACCGCATAACACCATCACTAACGGCAGTGGGCCTAATGCCAGGATTTGCTCGGCCGTGATGCGCGCACCCAGTAGAGCGACGCCTAACCGTAAAACGGTGGTGGCGGTAAATTGAATGCCATGGCGATAGCGCTCTACCGTGGCTAAGTGGTTCATCGCCATGCCTAGCAGCAGGGCGTAGAGCAGCGTGGGGCCACCGTGGTGGTCGGCGATAAAGCCCGAAGCCAATGCGATGACCACGGCAATTAATGCGCCAGGACTCACGACCTTTAACTGATTCCAAACTGTTTGCATCATCCAACCGAACCAAGCATCCCCAAAGCGATGCGGCAATGCTACACCGAATCCCGCCTTCGAGGGTTTGATTTCACACAATTCATAGACAAAGTCTCAAAATAAATCCTTCTGTTCGGGCTTAAGCGTGGCCTATCGATAAGGTCGGGAAAGTTTGGCTTAACTTTTTTGTAGAGCAGGGCCTGCTATGCTTTGCCGTCGATGTCAATTACTGCGGGATTTATCGTAAAAATAAGCGCTTACTGATGAAATGGGACAGATACCAATAGCTTTTGAGATCGCTATGAAGCCAGTGGTACTATTCCTCATTCCTTGCCGCCCACCGTCGACTGTGGGCTTTATCGCTCAGATCGGAATACTAAAAAATGACGATAACAACCACCGACTCGCGCCGCACACCAGCCACCGTGGCGCGTGCCATTAAGATCGCCCTTGGCTGTTCTACGTTTAGAGCCTCTGCCCTTGGTGCGCTGCTCGCGATTTCCAGTACCGCTGTGGCCATTCCCGTGTCGCGTGAGGCATTGAGTGGGGAAGGCCCTTGGGTGGTTCGTGTGTATGGCACGAATCCGCAACACATGACCGAACTCTACAACGAGTTTGATGTATGGGGTGGCGATAGCGAAGATGCTTATGCGGTTATTGGTGTGCGTAGCCGACCTGAGCTGAATCGTTTGATGGAAAAAGGCTTGCAGGTGGTTGTCGACCCCAATGCCACTGAGCGTTATCGCACACCGCTGACCCAAGGCTTTGGCAGCGATACCATTCCCAATTTCTCTTGTTATCGAACGGTAGAAAGCACGTTTTCTTCGGCAGAAGCTTTAGTCAGTGCGCAGCCGCAGTTAGCGGAAATTATCGATATCGGCGATAGCTGGGAGAAAACCCAAGACGCCAACGACGGTTATGATTTGCGCGTATTGCGTTTAACGAATCGGGATATTGGCGGCGAAAAACCAAAATTGTTTGTGATGTCGGCGATTCACGCCCGCGAACTAACCACCGCCGAACTGATGACGCGATTTGCCGAACGTTTGGTGAATGGCTATGGCGTTAACGCCGATGCCAGCTGGATCTTGGATCACCACGAAGTTCATCTGCTGCTGCAATCGAATCCCGATGGCCGCAAGCAGGCCGAAGCCGGGCAGTTCTGGCGTAAAAATACCAATAACAACTACTGTGCCAATACCAGTACCCGTGGTGCCGATTTAAACCGTAACTTTCCTTGGGAATGGGGTGGGGCGGCTAGCAACGTGCCTTGCGATACCACTTATCAAGGCCCCAGCCCCGCTTCCGAGCCCGAGGTGATGGCGGTGGTCGACTATGTACGTAGCATCTTTCCTGATCAACGTCCCGATGATCTGAATTCGCCTGCGCCGTTAGATAGCACCGGTGTGTTCATCGATGTGCATAGCTTTAGTCAGTTAGTGCTGTGGCATACGGTTACTCGTTTAATGCGGGTCAAGCGCCGAACCAAGACCAACTCTCGGCCTTGGACCGCCGTTTGGCTTTCTTTAATGGGTATCGCCCGCAGCAAATTCTGGGTTTGACCGCCGCTTCAGGCTCTACCGCCGATTTCGCCTATGGTGAGTTGGGTGTGGCTTCCTATGCATATGAGCTGGGTACAGAGTTCTTCCAGAACTGTAATTTCTTCGAAAGCAATATTTTGGAGCAAAATATCGCTTCGATGTTTTACGCGGCCAAGGTGGCACGTACGCCCTATCAAACGCCTTCGGGTCCTGATATTACCGATATTGGTCTACCGACCAATGCGGTTTTGCCGGGTAACCAAACCATTAACTTAAGCTTGCAAGCCGATGGTACGCGTTTTAGCACGGTGACCGATTCCACTTCGCCATTGGAAAATCCGCGCCAAGTGGGTGGCGTGAATGTTTACTTTAACGCCTTGCCCTGGGCCGACGCGGCTACTACCACAGCCACTGCCGACGACGGTGCGTTCGACAGTACGCAAGAGTCGGCCAGTGCCAGCTTTAATATCAGTGGTGTTGGCCCCGGTCGATACACAATCTTCACCGAAGCGGTGGGTTCTGATTCCCAGACCGGTGCTGTTAGTGCCAGTTTCTTACATGTTTTAGACCCGGCCTTAGCGGGAACCGTGAGTGGCCAGGTCTTGGTGGCGGGATCGCAAACCGGTGTGCCTGATGCTTTGGTTTCGGCCGGTGGCTTTCAGGCCACCACTGATGGTCAAGGTCAGTTCACCCTGCCTTTGCCGGCGGGCAGCCACGACATCATGGCCACCACTGCCGAAGCGGCAACACCGGCGATGAATATTACGGTAACGGCAGGACAAACCCAGAATTTGAATTTGGAAATTCCCGGTCGCTGCGATGTCTTTATGGATGATATGGAAGGGGGCACTAATGGCTGGACCACCACCGGCAATTGGGCGCTGACCACCGAGCAGGCCAACAGCCCAACGAATTCCTGGCACGACAGCCCGGGGGGCAACTATCCCGATAACTCCAACACTAGCTTGATCAGCCCGGTGATCGATTTAAGTCAGGGGTCGCAAGCGCGTTTGTATTTCAACCACATTTGCGACACTGAAGACGGTTTCGACTTCGGAATTGTCGAGGTGAGCACCAATGGTTCGAGCTGGAGCGAGGTGTATCGTTGCGATAACCAAATGGCCTGGGAAGAACAACGCATTGATGTACCCGCTTTGGATGGTGCGGCCACTGCGCAATTCCGTTTCCGTCTGAGCACCGATGTAACCCAAACCGATAACGGTTGGTTTATTGACGATGTGCGTTTGAATATCTCCGGTGCCCAGTGCCAGCCCGACGATTTAGACATAATTTTGCAAGATGGCTTTGAGTTGTAATTACTCATAGCCTCAATCTGTTTTATCCAACGAGCTACGCACAACAGGCCGCTATTACGCGGCCTGTTTGCTGTGCCTCACCTTGGATATTTGGCTTGGTTTGGGTTATTTATGGATCGATCGTTCCATTCGTGTAATGCTATGGGTAAAGCTTGGGTCTTTTGTTTACTGACTAGTTAATGAATAGAAAACAAAGGATTTTCCATGCAAGCACGTCTTCTGGCCTTGACCTTTCTTGCGCTGTTAATGGGCTCGATAGCCCAAGCGCAAACGACAGCTAACGATCGTCAAATCGCCATCGGTGATGTGGACCATGTGGGTTTAGCGGTGTTGGATCTTGACACCACAATGAATTTCTTCACCCAGGTTCTGGGCTACAAACTGTTGGGTAAAGATCCCAGTTATCCTTCGGCCTTTGTTCGCAACGAACATGTCATGATCACGTTGTGGCAGGTGGCCAATCCGGATAACGCGGTGGCCTTCGATCGTCGTAAAAATATTGGCCTGCATCATATGGCGCTGCGTGTGGGCAGTTTTGAAGATTTAGATGCATTGCACGAGAAATTCAAAACCGTTGAAGGCGTGAAGATTGAGTTTGCACCCGAGCCTTTAGGTGATGGGCCCATTAAACACATGATGATTTACGAACCCGGCGGCATTCGCTTGGAGTTTATCCATCGCCCCGCTTCTTAAAAGATGTTATTTAACGTGTGAATAAAACGCACCCGGCTTGCATGACAAAGCCGGGTGCTGAG
Organism: Lysobacterales bacterium; assembly: GCA_022360675.1. GTDB lineage: Bacteria > Pseudomonadota > Gammaproteobacteria > Xanthomonadales > Wenzhouxiangellaceae > JAKSCJ01. The sequence goes on along the minus strand of JAKSCJ010000046.1, from coordinate 3,486 downwards.
GTTTCATTCTCTATAAGCTCATTCTCTTAGCCTTGAGACAAGGCGAAATCGATCTGTTGCACCACCCGTCGCGACTCGGCAACGCCTTCCACCACTTGCGGTTTAAATTTCCATTTCAACACAGCCCGAATTGCTTCTTTATTGAAGATACTGGAAGGGTAGGCTTCCACCACGCTGGGTTTGCTGACCCGACCGTCGGGCCCTACGGTGAAGGCCACGCGCACCCAGCCTTCAATACCTTTGGCCGCAGCCTGGGGTGGATAGGCGGGCGGGGCGTAAACTAAGCGTGTGAGTTCGCCTGAATCGCTGCTGGGAAAGCTGAGTTTCGTGTGCTGTTTGCCCGGTACGATGCCTGTGCCAATGGGCGGTAAGTCCACTTCAAGCGGAGGTAAATCGGGTGTGATTTCGGTATCCGCCAGTGGTTCCATTTGGGGCTGTGGCGGTATCGGTTTAGGTTTGGGCGGCGGTGGAATCTTGGGCTTTTTGATCACCTCATCGGGTAATTCCACCGGACCGAAAACAATACCCGGAACGGGCTCGGTGCTGCTGCGATGTACATCGGCACGCGCCACCAAGCTGAACATAAAATAAAACACCACTAAGGTGAGCAGGGCGCCGAAACTGGCGGAGCCCAGCATACGAATCATTCTCATCGTCACTTCCCCGTCGCTATGTGAATAACAGTGAATATCGGCGCCTTGTTATTCAGCATAGGCAAAGCGATGTACCTTGCATTCGGCCTGAAGGCGGAAATTCGCTCAGTACATAAACGGGGCAGAATGAATGTAGAGGGTGTCGTTTGTTAACAGTGACGCTCCAACTTGGCGGTGAGATTACGCCTTACCGCTGGCCATTCGCTATCTAAAATGGAGAACACTACCGTGTCGCGCAAACTGCCATCGGGCATGATCATATGTTGGCGCAGTACACCGTCTTGCTTGGCGCCTAAGCGAGCAATGGCCTGGCGCGAGGTGTGGTTATGCCAGTGGGTGTGGAATTCCACCGCAATGCATTGAAGGGTTTCGAAGGCATGGCCTAATAGCAGCAGTTTGCACTCGGTGTTTACCGCACTGCGTTGAACGCGTTGGGCATACCAGGTGTAACCAATGGCCAAGCGCTTATTGTGAGGAACGATATCGTAATAACGTGTGCTGCCAACAATCTCGTTGCTGGCCAGATGACGTACTACAAAAGCGAAAGACTCACCGCGTTGCTGGCTCTCGAGCGCTTTTTCGATGTATTCACCGGTTTGTTCAGGTGTGGGCACCGAGGTATACCAGAGTTTCCATAATTCCCCATCGCACGCCGCTTGGCCGAGCGCTTCGGTATGTTCTTGGCTTAATGGCTCCAGACGCACGTGGTTGCCTTCAAGGGTGATGGGTTTGAGCCAATGCTTGCAGGTATTCATAGCGATTTTATCTTTTGGGGTCGCATGCTTTAGTGCTTTACTGCATTGTGGCAAAAAAATCTCAAAAAACCGATCAAAATCCAAGTAAAGACGGTGTTTTTCGCGTATCCTTCGCAGCCAGACTGTTCTGTCTCAATTTCTTTCATCTTTCCCTATCTTAATTCACCGATCCGCACATCGGTGGGTTTGAATGCGTCATGCTGGAGAGCAATTTTGAATTCGGAGTTTTTGCCGCGTCTGAAAGCAGAGTGGCTGGGTAATATTCGTGCCGATATCTTGGCTGGCCTAGTGGTGGCCTTAGCCTTAATTCCCGAAGCCATCGCGTTTTCGATTATTGCCGGTGTCGACCCTAAAGTGGGCTTGTATGCATCGTTCGCCATTGCCGTGGTCACCGCTATTGTGGGCGGACGTCCGGGCATGATCTCAGCGGCCACCGCCGCCACAGCGGTGCTGATGGTGACTTTAGTTAAAGAGCACGGACTTCAATATCTCTTAGTGGCCAGTATTCTGGCCGGTGTGCTGCAAATTGGTGCCGGTTGGTTGCGTCTGGGGGCGGTGATGCGCTTTGTCTCCAAGTCGGTGATGACGGGTTTTGTGAATGCGCTGGCTATTTTGATCTTTCTGGCGCAGTTACCCGAGCTCGTGGGCGTGACTTGGTTGACCTACGTGATGGTCGCCGCCGGTTTGGGCATTATTTATTTATTCCCCTACATTACACGCAGTATTCCCTCGCCTTTGGTGTGCATCATTGTGCTGACTTTAGTGTCGGTATTTTTTGAATTCGACCTGCGCACCGTGGGCGATATGGGCGATCTGCCCGATACCTTCCCCGTATTTTTGCTGCCCCAAGTGCCGTGGAATTTAGAGACCTTGCTCATTGTTTTGCCATACTCGGCCGGTGTGGCGGCGGTGGGTTTGCTGGAATCGCTAATGACCGCCACCATCGTGGATGATCTTACCGATACCCAAAGCGATAAAAACCGCGAATGTGTGGGCCAGGGTGTGGCCAATATTGTCTCCGGTTTTATGGGTGGCATGGCCGGTTGCGCCATGATTGGTCAGTCGATGATTAACGTGAAGTCCGGTGGTCGCGGACGTTTATCGACTTTTTGCGCCGGGGTGATCTTGCTCATCATGATCGTGGTACTCGACAGCTGGGTGAGTGTGATTCCCATGGCCGCTTTGGTGGCGATCATGATCATGGTTTCCATTGGTACTTTCTCGTGGTCGTCCATCGTTAGCATGAAAAAATACCCGCGCAGCTCCAGTGTGGTGATGTTGGCCACGGTGGTGACCGTGCTGGCGACGCATAATCTGGCCATTGGCGTGCTGATTGGTGTGTTGTTATCGGGCATTTTCTTTGCTTGGAAAATTGCTCAAGTTTTCCGCATTACTTCGTCTCTTTCTGAAGATGAACACGAACGCACCTATGTGGTGGAAGGTCAGTTGTTCTTTGCTTCGACTCAGGATTTCACCGCCGCTTTCGACTTTAAAGAAGTGCTGAGTAAAGTCACCATCGATGTGAGCCGCGCTCATATTTGGGATATCAGTAGCATTACCGCTTTAGATATGGCGGTGTTGAAGTTCCGCCGTGAAGGGGCCGAGGTGGAATTGATTGGCCTCAATGCGGCCAGCGAGACTTTAGTGGATAAATTGGCCATGCATGACAAACCCGGCGCCTTAGAGCGCTTATTAGGGCACTAAGGAGCAGCACAATAATGAATCACATCATGGCCTTACTGGATGCCTCGGTGTACGCCCAAAGTGTCACCGAGTTAAGCGCATGGGCAGCCAAACGCCTGGCCTTACCGGTGGATTTAGTCCACGTCTTGCCGCCCCATGGCAAGCAAAGTAATCACAGCGATTTCAGTGGTAGCTTAAATTTGGGCGCACGTTCGGCCTTGTTGAAAGAACTGGCCGAGCTGGACGAACGTAAAGCCAAGCTGGAAATGGATTGCGCCTGGGCCATCGTAGACGATGCCAAAGCCTGGATGAGCGGGCAGGGCGTGGCCGAAGTGCACAATAAGCTACGCCACGGCGGTTTGGTGGATACCGTTCAAGCCTTAGAGCCTGAAGCT
>JAKSCJ010000265.1 GCA_022360675.1 Lysobacterales bacterium | reverse complement strand
TGGTGGGTGAAACTGGCATACACCAGATAACCACCAGTGGTGTGCAACACGCCTTTGGGTTTGCCGGTGGAACCTGAGGTATACAGAATGAATAACGGATCTTCCGCATTCATGATTTCAGCCGGGCAATTGGTATCGACGGTGGTGCTGATATCGTGATACCAATGGTCGCGTTGATCGTCCCAGGCTACATCATCTTTGGTGTTCTGAACGACCAACACAGCCTCGACAAAACCTGCGGCTTCGGCGTTTTCTAAAGCACTATCCACATTGGCTTTTAAGGGCGTGGTTTTGCCGCCGCGTACACCGCCATCGGCGGTGATGACCGCTTTGGATTGGCAGTCGATAATACGGCCCGCCAGCGCATCGGGTGAAAAGCCACCAAACACCACCGAGTGCACAGCACCGATGCGAGCACAAGCCAACATGGCCATGGCGGCTTCGGGAATCATCGGCATGTATATAGTGACGCGATCACCTTTGCTAACGCCCAGTTTTTTCAGGCTGTTGGCCATGCGGCATACGTCTTGATGCAGCTGACCGTAGGTGATTTTGCGTTCGTTATTCGGGTCGTCACCTTCCCAAATGATTGCTACCTGATCGGCCTTTTCAGGTAAGTGACGATCCACGCAGTTGTAGCAGGCATTCAGCTCGCCATCTTCAAACCAACGAATATGTAAATCGTCGCGTTGGAACGAGACATCTTTAATTTTGCTGTAAGGCTTAAACCAGTCGAGCCGTTGGCCCATTTCTGCCCAAAAGCCTTCGTTATCTTCGATCGAGCGCTGGTACATGGCCTCATACGCGTCCCGGTCTAATAAAGTGCGCTCTTTAATATGCGCTTTTACCGGGTAGACCGAAGGATGAGGATGGGTACTTTGCATGAATGCTTCTCCTTTTTTTTGCCGTTCCTTAAACGGTGGCCGCGTGTTCCATCTGCACTTTTTAAAGTGCGTGTGTTTAAAGATGGATTCTCCCCACAAAAAACCTCATTGGCCAGAGACGGATGTCAACGGGCTCGGCTAAGGTTTGCGGCCGGTATTGAACGTGATTCCTTTAGAACGGCAAAGGCTCACAAGAATGAAATCAGTTGCTCGTCAATATAGCACCAAGGCTTGTTGCACTTGCGTCTTGTAGGGCTAGACATTGGTCGAATAGCACGCTTTCGAGCGCTTTGAACAAGGCCCACAGGCCGGCTGCTGATGCGGCCTGTGTGATGTTGACTGAGCGTTTCCGGCCCGAAATCAGCTATATAGGGAATTCAACTTTAGTCGATAGCCTGTCTTATAAATGCTAAGCCCTACGGCACTTGACGGCAGTGATTATCGAGAGATAGAAGATATATTTTTCAATAAAAACAGATGTTTAATGTTTTTTTGATTCTATAGGCAAGGCTTATTAACAATCGTGAAAGCCGTAATAGCATTCGACTATCGGCGTATTGTTATCGAGATAACGTCCCCATCATGATGAGTCGGCATATTGATAAATAAAATATGGGGAGAAATCCATGTTGCTTGAGTTCAAAGCACGCTCGGTGCTACCGCTCATGATCGCGGCTTGTTTGGGCGTTGGTGCAGCACAGCCCGCCTGGGCCGATGGTGATCGCGTTGAACAGCTAGAGGCTCGCGTTGCGGAGCTCGAAGCCTTACTGCGTCAGTTGGTGGATCAGCGTGCGAAAGACCGCGCTGAAACCACCGAGATGGTGCAGCAAGCTTCGGCTCAGGCGCAGCAGGCTCAGGCCCAGGTGGCCACGGTGGTGGAAAAAGTCCAACCAGTTATCGAAGAAGCAGAACACGAAGATAAACATCAATTTAAGTTCGGCGGCTATGTGAAGGTGGATACGCTGTTCTCCAACTATAGTGATGGAGATATCGCATCCAATAGCATCGGACGTGATTTCTATGTGCCCTCAACGGTGCCCGTGGGTGGTGAAGACGAAAGTACCGATGTGGATTTCCACGCCAGACAAACCCGCTTTTACTTTGGTACCGATCACGAGCTGGATAACGGCGATAAGTTATCTAGCTATGTAGAGTTCGACTTCCTCGTTACGCCAGGTGGTAACGAGCGGGTGAGCAACTCTTACTTACCGCGTATGCGCCATGCGTATTTGAAATATAACAATTGGTTGGTGGGCCAAACCTGGAGCACCTTCATGGATGTGGCCACCTTGCCCGAAACTTTAGATTTCGTAGGCCCAGCCGAAAGCACCAGCTTCAACCGCCAACCCATGATCCGCTACACCAAAGGCAACTTTGCGGTGGCTCTGGAAAACCCCGAAACCACAGTCACGCCCTTTGAAGGCGGCGCGCGCATCACCGCCGACGACAGCCTATTACCCGACTTAACCGCCCGTTATACGCACAAAGGTGATTTTGGTCATATCCAATTGGCCGGTATCTTGCGCCAGTTGGAATACGAAGACGAAGCCAGCAATGTGGATGACCGCGAAGTAGGTTGGGGTGTGAGCCTCTCGGGTAAGTTTAATGTGGGCCGCGATGATATCCGCTGGATGGCGATTCACGGTGAAGGCTTAGGCCGCTATGTGGGTTTGAACGTGAGCAACGGTGCTGTCATTACCGACAACAACGAACTCGACGCCATCAAAACCACCGGTGGTTTCTTCAGTTATCGTCACTGGTGGAACGATCAATGGCGTAGTACCGCAGTCTTCTCTTACATGGATATCGACAACAAGCGTCGCTTCACCGGCGATAGCGTAACCGACAATGTGTGGAGTGGTCATATCAACTTGCTGTACAGCCCAACGCCACCGCTTACCTTTGGTGTTGAATACCTGTATGCCGATCGCGAACTCGAGAGCGGTCAAGACGGTAGCTTAAGCCGCTTGCAGTTCTCGGGTAAGTACGCATTTAGCTTATAAGCAAATAACAACGCCAACGTTGCATAAAATCTAAGTGTTACTGTGACTTGCTCTTAAAGAAGTTGGTTGTCATTAGGCTTGCGTGCCAATGAGGATTGTTGCTAGCCCCGATTACTCGGGGCTTTTTTTATGCCTAAGATCTTGTTTTTCATTGCTATCAAGTGATGGTGCTTACCTCTTGCTAGCCTGAAGGCCGTAGCGCTTAGCCAAAAATAGCTGAAGTAGTCATTCATGCATGGGTTTATATTAGTGGGTTTGTATGTATGATGTATTAAGAATGCTTATTTGATTTCAATGATTGTTTTTTGTCGCATTGTTTTCACCGTTTTTTATTATGGGTTGGGTTTTTTACTGATTCATTTTCATAGCGGTTTGAATGCTTAACTTGGTAAATAGCGAAGTGAAAATCGTTTACAAAACGAATACCAATGGCTTTGCTTAACAGGTTAGTGAGTATTTGTATTAAGCTATTAACGGTTTATTGAGTGAATAAAAAGCGGTCATTAAGTTTACTGTTAGGTGAAGTTAGTATGCATTAGATTAACCATATAGTGATTTACTTTTTTTTATTGTGAATGAAGATGTGATTTTTGGCACTTTTTGAATGCTTCTTATAGTTTGTAACAATGGTGTTCATTAATAAATATTAAAAATATATTTTATGAGCTTAATTTATGTTTTTAATGTAAAAAGATAAAAACACTGAAATGTATTAAATCAAAAAATAAATGAGAAAACGCTGTAATGTTTTACACGCTTTGTAGTTCTATTGGTGTGCTTATGTCGTAAGCCATAAAGCTTAATGCTTGGTATGAGTGGCTTAATTGAGTGGCTCGCGTTACGGCATCGACAAGGACTGTCGTCAAAATTTAAAGGAATAATTATTTTTAGCTTTGATGGCAGCTTCTACATTTAGTTAAATATCGATAGGGGAAAAACTATGTTCCGCCAGCAAGGAATGTTATTGGGTGCTATTGCCATGGCACTGGCTCTTAATGCTAATGCTGCAGGTGATGGCCCGAACAAGCGTCATCTGGAGCAATCGGTGATCGACAGTGGTGCTTTAAGCCTGCAAGAAATTATTCGCCATGGCCGTCATATCTTTGCCGAAGATTTTAATACGCACGATGGCTTTGGTGATCCAAACCGTCCGGGCATCAATAGCGTAGGTGAAGCCACCGGCTTTAACCGTGTTAGCGGCCCCGATTCAGTAGCTTGTGCGGCGTGCCATAACAAACCTTTTGTGGGTGGCGCGGGCGATAACTCGGTGAATATTTTCCCCGGCTTTAATCGCCCCGATAACATCGACGATCTCGCTTTCGATAACCTCAACGTTCGTAATAGCCAAAGCATTTTCGGTGCTGGTCCTAAGCAAGTGCTGGCACAAGAAATGATCGCTGAGCTGGAAGCTACCGCTGAGCAAGCGCGCGAAGAAGCAGAAGCAAGCGGTGTTGAAGTGACTTTGCCTTTGTTCGCCAAAGGTGTGAGCTTCGGTAGCATCACTGGTTTACCCGATGGCACCCTCGACACCAACGGCGTGGAAGGCGTAGCGAAAGATTTACGTATTCGTCCGTTTAACACAGCGGGTGTTATTCCTACACTGCGTGATTTCGTCATCGGCGCTTCCGAGCAACACTTTGGTATCGAAGCTGAAGAGCAGTTTGGTGAAGATGGCGATGGCGACGGTATTACCCGTGAGCTGACGATAGGCGATGTAACTGCGACTGCGTTATTCCAAGCCTCATTGCCCATTCCGGTACAAATTCTGCCAAAAGATCGTCGCCTGCGCCGCGAAGCGCTGCGTGGCGAGCGCGTCTTCGGTGAAATCGGCTGTACCAACTGCCATATTTCCGAAATGGTGATCGACGATCCGGTATTCCGTGAGCGCGCGCCCGGCTCGGTTCGCAGCACAAACTTAAACCTGACCCGCGACAGCTTCTTCCCGCGTTTGCGCCGTAACCGTAATGGCTCGGCCAATGTGCGTTTATATTCTGATTTGAAACGCCACGATTTAGGAGCGGCCGTTGCCGAGCCTTTATTACAGGTCGACCGTGCCAGTGTTTCACACTTCATGACGCTGCCTTTGTGGGGCGTGGCTAGCACCGGTCCGTGGATGCACGATGGCCGTGCCACCACCTTAACCGATGCCATCAGCTTGCATGGTGGCGAAGCGGCCTCGGTTCGCGATGCTTACACCGCATTGAACTCGCGCGATCGTGATGCCGTGATCGAATTCTTGAAAACCCAGCAAGTGGTGATCTTAGATCCGCGTTTACTGATTCCTAACTTGCCCTTACCCGAGCAGTTCGATGTGAATCAAGCGAACTTCGGTGAAGAAGATAGCTTTGCGGCTCGCCAAAATCCGTAATCGAGCCTCTTGATTTGAGGTATCCAGTTAACTGGGTTGCCTTGATCTACAAAAGCCGCCGTTCTGGCGGCTTTTGTTG
>JAKSCJ010000030.1 GCA_022360675.1 Lysobacterales bacterium | reverse complement strand
ATTTGAGCTGCCCTTGTTATCGGTGTTGGCGCGTATTGAGCAGGCTGGTGTATTGGTAGACCGCGAACAACTGGTGACCCAAAGTGCCGACTTGGCCCAACGCTTAGAAACCCTCAAAGCCGATGCGTGGAAGTTGGCGGGCCGTGAGTTTAATTTAGCGTCCACCAAACAACTGGGCGAAATCCTGTTCCAAGAATTGGGTTTACCCATTGTGGCCAAAACCCCTAAAGGCCAAGCTTCCACCAGTGAAGATGTGATGCATCAACTGGCAGAACAGCACGACTTACCCAAGTTGATCTTAGAGCATCGCAGCTTAGCCAAGTTAAAAAACACTTATACCGATCGCCTGCAAGAACAGATTCATCCACGTACCGGCCGCGTGCATACCTCTTTTCATCAAGCAGTAGCAGGAACCGGGCGCTTGTCGTCGTCTGATCCAAACTTGCAAAACATACCAGTGCGAACTGAAGAAGGGCGACGTATACGGCAAGCCTTTGTAGCGCCCGAAGGTCGTGTGTTATTGGCCTGCGATTACTCACAAATTGAATTGCGTATTATGGCGCACTTATCGCAAGACCCAGGTTTGTTAAATGCTTTCCATAAAGGTGTGGATGTGCACAGCGCAACCGCAGCTGAAGTGTTTGGTGTCACACCCGATGAAGTCGATAAGAACCAACGTCGCGCGGCTAAGGCCATTAACTTTGGTTTGATGTATGGCATGTCGGCCTTTGGTTTAGCAAAGCAGTTAGAGATACCCCGCGATCAAGCTCAGGAGTATATGAATATTTACTTCGAACGTTATCCGGGCGTGCGTGCTTATATGGATCAAACCCGTGCTCAAGCCCACGAGCAAGGTTATGTAGAAACCTTGTTCGGCCGCCGCTTATGGTTACCTGAAATTAAATCGCGCAATGGCCAACGGCGCCAGGCTGCTGAGCGTGCCGCCATTAATGCACCCATGCAAGGCACTGCTGCCGATATCATCAAGCGAGCAATGATTGATGTGGACCAATGGTTACAAAACCAAGCCACCGACGCCTTATTGATTCTCCAAGTACACGATGAATTAGTGCTGGAAGTTGCTGAAGCTGAACTGGAAAGGGTTAAGGCTGCAGTGAGCGAGAGTATGGCAAACGCGGCCCAGTTATCGGTACCTTTAGTGGTGGATGCAGGGGTAGGTAAAGACTGGGATACCGCGCATTAGCCGTAGGCTTTGCTGAAGGTTTTAATAAGCTTTAAAACACCGACTATTGCTGGGCAAGAGTCGGTGTTTTTTTATCTAGCTTCATCTTGCTATAGCAGAGCTTATGTAGTGGTAAGGCTTGGATATAAGAAGATCATTCTTAACCTTGCAAAACCACTAATCGCTATGCGCCCGCTGTTGAATATTGCCACATGAGTTCATGCAACATGCCTTGCAAGTTGCGTGTTTTAAATATGCAGATTGCATGGAATTATCGTTTCATATTAAACAGTATTGACTCGATGTTTATAGTAAAAGTTTATGGCTTTGACCCGGGTTTATTTAGTTTAGATAAGGCTTTAAAGAACGATTGGTTTCGCTCGAAACCATACGCTCGTACCGTTAATAAAAGCTTGTGCATATTAGTGTTTAGCTAAGCTTTTGGTTTTATTTGTTTATGATGAATAAAGTTTATATTGAATATAAATAAAGTCGGAAAATGTGAAACTTTTTTCAAAGTGCCCGGTCTTTTTATATAGTCGACGCCAGTCGACCCTGGGCCTGTTCCCCTCCCTAGATAGGCCCAATAGGATTCGGCTAGTCCCCCAACACCGGATCCAATTTATGGCCTCGGAAGTCCCCCCTCTTCCGGGGCCTTTTTATTTCCACTTTTATTATTCTTTTATAAATAATGGCTTTGGTAAGTGGTATTAGCGTTCTTGATTGGTGTTTCGTTTTTTTAAAAAAGCGATAGCTTGAATAAAGGCTTGGCAATACGTTTTGCTATCGCTGGACATAGCGCATATACGATAAGTATTGCGCACCGACCAACGCCGTTTGTAAAAACGCACTGCCAATCATAATAATGAACAGATCGATTAGATAACCTAAGGCAGGAGAGATAGCGCTGCCTAGGGCGGTGACAAAAAATAAAATAATCGCAGCACCGATCACCACAACAATGAGCAATAGGCTTACGGCCATCAACGCCCAGTAGTTGCGAAGACAAGCTTTAATGCTAGTCCATAATACTTGGGGAATTCGTGCTTGCTGAAATAACACCAGCGGTATGGAATACCATGCCAAAAAGCCTAGGGTGGCCATGGGCAGCGCGGTTAATGCCAAGATCAGCATTAGATAATGTTTGGGCGCGTAGATGAGGTATTTTAAATCTTGCTGCGCCAGCATATTTAACAGCTGCTCGGGTAACACTTGTGCCATGATCCAACCGCTGAGTTGTGACAACAGCAAAACGACCAGCATGAAGTAGAAGCCCAGGCGCAGTAAGCGTAGTAAGGGCTCACGCCGAAATACGGAAAAACCGGTGCGCCAAGAGAGCGCTTGCTCTGCCCGATAATGACTGGCAAAAGTAACGAGTAAGGGCGCGATGCTGAGTGGCGCTAGAAAGCCCGAGAAAAAGGCACCGGCACCAGGCACAAACCACTGTAAGCTGCTCAGTAATAACAGCCAAACCACAGCGGGAATGTAAACTAAGGGGCGTTTGGCGATGTAATCTGCCGCGTGCGCCAACCATTGCCAACCCTGCCGAAAAGTGGCGGGAGAGGGCTTAGGCTGGATCGAAGAATGGGGCGCACCGACAGGAGAAATCCGGTCAGTGTTTACCAATGGAATGCCCCTTTGGACGATAGCGGAAAAACACACCGGCGGAATAAACCACCCAGGCGAAGAAGGCACCAATCAATAAACTGCTGATCACACCCGCCCAATCGTGGGGAGTGGCCTGCGGTGAGATGGTTGCCAGTACCAGTAAGAAGTCGTCGCCGCGCCAAATCTCGGTATCCACACCGGGATACAGGTAGTTTCCGACATTCGACATAATAATGGAGCCGAGCTCGTAGAAATCGCCAATGATCGAAACAAAAGGAGCGATGACAATCGGTACTAAAAAGCCAAGGGCAAAACAGTGTGCGAAGCTAATCCAAGGGCGTGATAACAGCCAGTAAAACAGCGGAATACCGGGGTAGATGGTTAAGATATAAGGCGCAATAACGGTGGCTATGTAAATGCCGTCGTTACCGTAGGTGTCGAATTCAACCAATTGACCGGCGTATTCAGAGCCCACGGCAATGTAGGGAAAATACTGCTGTAGCCATTGGGCACCGTATTCGGGACTAATTTCTAAACGCCCAACGTGACCGCCAGCCAATTGGCAGCCCCAGGCGTGGAATAATTCGTGAAGCGGAACGTAAAACCACCAGCCAACTATCACACCTCCCAGTAGCATAATGACATTGAGGATGCTGAATTCCTTTGCCAGCAACTGGAGCAGCCTTAGGTAATCGTTCCAGGGCCGTGACCAAAATCCGCCCTGCATATTCATACTCTGCCCTCGGGTTTAAGTGCACATTGGTGACGTTCCTCCTCTGTCCAGGTTGGCGCTTCGGCTAGGGCGGTTAATGCCTCTGTGGGCGATTCGATAACCTGCCACATATCTAAATGCCGCTGCGACATGAAACGTTCCGTTGTGCTTTGATGTAAAAATTCGATGCAACGATTGTAATACCCCTGCGTGTTGATAATCACGATGGGGCCAAGAAACAAACCGAGTCGTTTGAAGGTCATGGCTTCAAACATTTCTTCAAAAGTACCACAGCCACCGGGCAAGCAGAACACCGCGTCGGTGCCATCGAGCATCAGTCGCTTGCGGGTATGCAGGTCGCCAACCACGGTAAGTCGACTTAATCCCTGGTGACCTACTTCCTGATCCATAAGAAAGTCAGGAATAACACCCTCTACTTTGGCACCAGCGGCCAGAGCCGCATCAGCCATGGCGCCCATCAGGCCGTAGCGCCCGCCGCCATAGATAATTTCCATTTCGGCAGCAGCGAGAACCCGGCCAAGCGTTGCGGCGGCTTCATAGTACTCAGGAGCCAGAGCCTGACTGGAAGAGGCATAAATTGTGGCGCGCCTGAACTGCATCGCTAAAAGGCTCCGTTGGCCGTGGTGCTAAGCGGCATTGTAGCGTGTTCAACACCGCTTGGGTGCAGTGGTTTTCGAACTTTTGGTACTGAGTAAAAAGTTGGATGACTGGTGCGTGACCGTTGTTAATGGTTGAACTGGACAAACGGAGAAAAGTAAAGCACACCTGGCGTATTCAAATATTAAGATAGTGTTATTCGCTGTGTGACAATTGTTTTTATATAGTTTTTGCGCCTTCATACCGGCTGCTTCAGCTTTGTTCAGCACAGCAAGTGAATTGATTTAGTGGGAAATTACAGCACGGCTACCGACTTTGCTAAACAAGAATTACAGCGGCCTTGGTACGCTTGTTTGATTGATGGGTTTTTAGCAATTAGGTTATATTTGATAATCCTTGATTAAATTGTTGGCTTTATGTGGCGTACTTTACTGGCATTAACGATATTGTTGTCTCTTGTTGCTTGTAGCGATGAAAGCACTCATAAAAACGAACGTATCTTTTATGCGTATGAGAATAATGAAGAAGGCGTTTGGGTCACTGGCAGTGGCGTGGTACGTAAGATTTTTGGCGACGAAGAGCTAGCCGGAATAACCACCCAACGTTTTCATGTTGATCTGGGTAATAACTTCACTGTATTAGTTCATTATCAAATTCCTGGCCTTTTGCGTTTACCCATTACTGAAAATAATCCTGTTGCTTTTGCCGGTGTTTATGAATGGCAGCCTGCAGGTGGGGTGATTACCGTCAGTAATGTGGGTGCAGACTCAACTGACCATTGGGTTTTATTGAATGATCGTCGTTATTACTAAGCATTAATACAACGCCAATGTGTAATAGCGCTTACGTGCTCACCCATGGCTTTGCCGTGCGTGTTTAGTTAAGCAGGTGGCGGTGTGGCTTAAGCTTAATATACTGTAAGAACATCTATATTAATTATAGGCTCGTTGCTGGCTTCGGTTTCAGTGGTCTATGAATGTGGCTCATGAACAAAAAGCCGTCTACCCTTTGCTCCCGAATCATGAACCCGCTTTGTTTTTTCAATACCCCGCACTACTTGGCCCTATAGACCATCTACGGATACTGATGTGGGCCTATGCTCGATAAAATAGGTGCTTACTCGTTAAGGATGGTGGATCAAGCAACATGATGTGGATAAACAAACAAGCACTGATGGCATGCTTACTGGTAACGGCATGTATTGCTGGCAACGCCAAAGCAGATGTGCCTTTTGCCAGTGCTGTGGATGCGGCCGTGAGAAATTACAACCGCGCAACGGCCAAGGTGGCCACCGGCGGCGCGCCGGGTGCAGCTGCCATGGCCAAGCTGAAAGCTGCGGGAATTGAACATTTAGTAGACTTCCGCACCGAGGGCGAGGGTATCGCCGAAACCAAAGCTGCCGCGGAGGCTGCGGGTTTAAGCTACAGCAGCTTGCCGCTGGGTCGCGGTCGCCCTGGCCAAGCTCTGGTGGAAGATTTTGCCGAAATAATGCAGCAGCACCAAGAAGATGATGTGTATCTCTTCTGTGCCAGTGGTAATCGGGCAGGCACCGTGTGGGCCTATTATCGTAAACAGCAGGGCGTGCCTGTGGAAATTGCCATCGAGGAAGGCCGCGCGGCGGGCATGGCGGCCTCACGCGAGGCTTGGCTGAAGCAATAACAGCCCCGTTACTCGCTAATCATAAGTCCGCTTTAAAGAACAGCAACCGCTAAATAAATGTATTAAGAGCCCTCTCGCATGCGCTTTGCCGGAGGGCTTTTTTTATTGAGTCGGATTGCGTTTGACATTGACAGATAATTCGGCGGGATTAGTATCACTAATCATTGGAACGATCGGTTTTGTTTGTGCATATTTTGGTTCTCTAATATTGAGATCGGGTAATTCATACCGTCTGATACATTTTTTTTCACAGTCTAAAGCCAAGTTTCGTTAACATACGCTAAGAGCTATGTGTGCATTAAAAATAAAAATCACATGCGAGGATAAAGATACGGACCAGTATGGTGCTGGACCCATTTTTCCGTGATGTTTATTGAGTGCTAAAGACCTAAATCTTTATGCCTTAAGTAGTAGGGATAAAGCTGTT